>JBDHIC010000011.1:0-23894 GCA_039589035.1 Gemmatimonadota bacterium
GGCCCCCGATCGGGTACTGGGACTCCTTCTGGGCACGGTGGCCGATCGTCACTCGCGCTCTCCCATCACGAGCGACGCGTTGGATGGCCCCCGCCCTCGGTATGGCGGCTTCGATCGTGCTATTGGTCGGCGTGTGGTGGGGTAGCCGCAGCGAGCCCATCAACTCGGAAGCGCCGGCTCCGACGGTCGCTTTCGACAGTGGCTGGGAAGACGATTACGAGTTCTTCGAGCGAGCCACAGTTGCGGTCGGCAGCGTCGATCCGTTGTCCAAGGGCGTCATCCTGGCGAGTCTCGCCGAAGCGCCTTGAACTCTCTAAGCCCGGATAGAAAGAGGCAGCTGCTAGCGCTGCTGGCGCTTCGACTCCGGTATGAAGTGGGCGACACCCTCTACTATGAGTACACCGCCAACGGTACTGCGACGTATCCCGATACGGTCACCGCAGACAAGACTACGAAAACGTATGAGCGGCACCTGCGCGTTGACGAGGTCGCGACCGACGTGACCCCGGGCGGAAACTACCTACTGGCATGGACCTATCATCTGCCAGCCAAGGTCGAAGACGGGGTGGAGAGGGAACCCAGCGACATCACGATCAACCTCGAGATCAGCCCTCAGGGCAGGATCATCGACGTGACCAACCTCGAGACCGCGAAAACCGTGTTTCACGATATGGATTTCCGCACCTACTTGGAGCAGACGCAGCCGGTTTTCCCCGAACGGGTGCTTAAGATCGGTGACAGTTGGACTCAGCAGGTCAAGGTGCTCTCTCCCGAAGCCGAACCGGTCGTCACGACGTCCAACTACGTTTTCGAGGACCTAACCGAGGAGGACGGCGAACCGATCGCGATCATCGCCTTTGACGGCGACGTCTACCTGCCAAACGCTCCGGAGAAGGGCGACGATCCGGGCACCGTCTCGGCCGAGGAGCGGATTCGGGTACGAGGGCGGATGTACTTCGCTCACGAGCGGGGGCAAACAGTCCGAGTAGACACCAACGCGGAGGCCGAGATCACGCGAGTCACGGTTGAAGACGGCTTGGTGGTGCGCCGATCGATCGAGATCGAACAGCAGAGTCGCCTCCGGCTAGTCGAGCCGTAGCACCAACGATCCCCATTTGATAATCGTTATCAAAAATCGGACTTGACAGGTCCGCTTTTGGCGGTATCGTGAAGCGGATGATTGAGAATCGATCTCAACGGATAGGTGCGGCGCTCTGTGCGCTTGGTGCGAGCCTACTGCTCGTGGGGTCCGGCGCGTTTGCGCAGAGCACGGCCCAGATGAAGACCCGGGTCATCTCCGTGGCCGGGGATCCGATTCCCGGGGCACGGGTTGAAATCCCAACTGTCGATCGGACAGCGGTATCGGACAGCGCCGGTTGGGTAGTGTTGGATCGATTGCCGGCCGGCCGATTACAGATCGAGATCAGGGCGTTTGGCTGGCAAACCCAGCGGTTGAGCGTAGAGCTCACGGCTGGCGAACGGCGCACAACGGAGGTTGTGCTAATCGCCGGTGCGCTACGCGCTCCCCCGATCGAGGTCGTGCTCAACCGCTTCAGCGTCGTCGGTGGTAAGGACGGCCTCGGTCGCATTCACGGCTCGGCGCACTACCTGGGACCGGAGGAGCTCAATCGGCGCAAACTGCTCTACGACGATGTAAACGCCTTGCTGCGCGTGATTCCGGGGGTCAACATCCAGGAAGAGGAAGGCTATGGGTTGCGACCCAACATCGGGATCCGTGGCACCGGTTCCGAGCGCAGTTCGAAGATCACGCTGATGGAAGACGGCGTGTTGATCGCTCCCGCCCCGTACGCTGCGCCAGCCGCCTACTATTCGCCGGTGGCCGGTCGGATGAACGCCATCGAGATCCGCAAGGGCTCAAGCCAAGTCAAGTACGGACCACACACCATCGGGGGGGCGATCAACTTTGTCTCCACCCCGATCCCCGATCGACTGGATTGGTTTGGCGATTTCGAGGCCGGGGCTGACGAAACTGGCAAAGCGTGGGTCGGGATCGGCGACGCGCGCGATCACTTCGGTTGGTTGGCGGAGACGTACCAGATTCGGACTGGCGGATTCAAGGAACTCGACGGTGGCGGCGACACGGGGTTCGATGTTCAGGATTACCGGTTGAAGTTGCGGATCAACACCGACCGTGAGGCTCGCTTGTACCAGCAGCTGGAGCTAAAGCTCGGAGCCTATGACGAGACCTCGAACGAGACGTACCTCGGCCTGACTGAGGCGGACTTTCGGAGCCAACCGTTTCGCCGGTACCGGGCCTCGAGTGAGGACGTCATGCGCGCCGATCACCGACAGTTCCAGTTGCGGCACGCGATACGGTTCCCGACCGGGTTGGATGTGAACACCGTTCTATACCACAACGATTTTGGGAGAAATTGGTACAAGCTGGAGAGAGTGAATGGTGCGGCGATCGCCGACATCCTGAGTGATCCCGACCGTCACTTGGACGCGTTCGCGGTAATGCTCGGTAGCGACAGCGAGGTGAACGCGTTGACGGTGCGCGCCAACAACCGCGACTACGCGTCGACCGGTGTGCAATCCATGATCGGGTTGGTGGCTGCGGCTGGCGTCAGCGAACACGAGATCGAGATCGGAGTCCGATACCACCTGGATGAGGAAGATCGCTTCCAGCACGAGGATGGGTTCCAGATGTTGGCGGGTGAGATGGTTCGGACAAGCGCTGGATTGCCGGGCAGCCAGTCCAATCGGGTGAGTGAAGCGACCGCACGAGCGGTGTTTGTACAAGATCGAGTCGAGATCGGACGGTGGAGCTTGACACCCGGCGTCCGGTACGAGTTCATAGATTTTAAGCGGACTGATTACGGGTTGGATGATCCGGAAAGGGGTGTCCCGGAAAGGGTGAGAGAGACGCACGTCGACGCGTGGATTCCCGGAGTCGGCGTCGGATATGAGGTTCATCCGGGCATCGATCTCTTCGGTGGCGTGCACCGCGGATTCGGTCCCCCGGGGCCGGGAGCCGATGACGACACGGAAGCTGAGAGAAGCCTCAACTACGAGCTCGGATTGCGGCTGGCAAGCTCGAACGCAGAAGCCCAAGCGACCGTGTTCTACAACGACTACGAGAACATCCTCGGCCGAGCGACGCTGGCGGTGGGTGATGACACGGGTGGGGGGGAACTGTTCAACGGAGGCAAGGCGCGCGTGTCCGGCATCGAGTTGGCGCTAAACAGTGATCAGCCGTTTGGCTCCCACCAGCGATGGTCAACGCCGGTCCGGTTGGCTTACACCTATACCTCGACTGAGTTTGGGACCAGCTTCGAAAGCTCGTTCCCACCCTGGGGCACGGTCGAAAAGGGCGATGAGTTGCCCTACGTGCCGCGCCATCAACTGCACGCGGCGATCGGCATCGCCCATCCGCTGTGGATGATCGAGCTGACAGCCGACCATGTTAGCGTCGCGCGAACGCAGGCTGGTCGTGGCGCGGTCGCCCCAGCGCAGGGGACGGATGATTACACGGTCTGGAGCGTGAGCGGCGAGTACACCGTGTCGCCGCGGGCAACGCTGTTCGCAGGGGTACAGAACCTGACCGCTGCCGAGTACGTGGTCGCCCGCCGGCCAGCTGGCGCTCGTCCCGGACTACCTCGCACTGCGCTGGCAGGAATCCGGATCAGCAACTGATCCCGGGCCACGGGGATGGGGCCGCGGTTGCGTCATCTCCGATAACCCCACAGCTTGGAGAAGTCATGAGCCTCAGGGTGCTCTATCTGTCGCATGCGTCGCGCACGCCCGAGTCACTGGAACGGTTTGTCGAGGAAGAAGGCGGCGATATCGTCCCACTCGAGACCACCGTCGAAGTCCGACAGGCGCTCGATCGGGGGATCGTAGATCTCGTCGTACTGGATGCCGATGACAATTTTGCGACCGCTTCGGAGCTGTGCGAGCGGCTCAAAGCGGATCCGTTCAACTCGGTTGTGCCTATTGTGTTCATGTCGCGCGAGCATCAAGTAGAACAGATCGCCAACGGCTTCCGAAGTGGAGCCGATGAGTTTCTGAGCGGTACCCACTCCGGTCGTGAGCAGCGGCTGCGGCTCAGGATGGTGCTCAAGCGGGTTGCCCGGGATGTCGCGGTCCACCCGTCGACGATGTTGCCCGGCACAAAGATCATTCAGCACGAGATCGAGCGCAGGATTGCTGGCGGTGAGCGGTTCGCGGTGTGCTACGCCGACATCGACTCGTTCAAGGAGTTCAACGACGTCTACTCGTATCCGCGTGGTGATAAGGTGATCTGGATCCTCTCGCTGATCCTCCGGGACATAGTGCGGCGGCTCTCGTCGAGTGGATTCGTGGGCCACATCGGTGGGGACGACTTCATATATACCGTACCGTTCGAAGACTTGGCTCGAGTTTCGAACGCGGTCATCGAGACCTTTGATACGCTCATGCCACTGCAGTATCCCGACGAGGATCGACAGCGGGGTTTCTATATCGCCGAGGATCGGCAGGGGCGGGTTCGCGAGATACCGTTGATGACTTTGTCGATCGGCTGTGTGACCAACGTGCGGCGCCAGTTCACTCACCCCGCGATAGTGAGTGAGTTGGCAACCGAGATGAAGCACTACGCGAAGTCATTCAAGGGATCACTGTACGTGGTCGATCGCCGGGGTGACGTGAGTGAGCGTCAGGCCTCGGCTGCTGACGGCATGACGATTGAGCGAGGCCAATCATGATACGCTATCTTACCAGGTTATATGAGTGACGTAAGAGACCACCGCCGCCGATTGTCGCAACTAGAGGAGCGGCTCGAGCTCCTCGGGAGCTATCTTTGACCTGCCTTCCAAGCGAGAGCGGATAGCCGCGCTTGAGACCGAGTCCGCGGCGCCGGATTTCTGGGTCGATAACGAGCGCGCGCGGGCGATACTAGCCGAGATCAAACAGCATCAGTCCTGGGTCGGCGAGTACGACGCGCTTCGGGTCGAGGTTGACGAAGCGGGTGAGATGCTGTCGCTGCTCGAGGGCGAGGAAGAGACCGCTCTGTGGGAGGAGTTTGGTGCGCTCGAAGGCGGTATCGCCGATCGGTTGGCGCGCCTCGAATTGAGGGGAATGCTGAGCGAAGCGGACGATTCTCGCGACGCAATTCTCACTATTCATCCTGGTGCCGGTGGCACGGAGAGCCAGGATTGGGCCTCGATGCTGATGCGCATGTACACGCGGTGGTTCGAGAGCAACGGATACGCTTATCAGATCATCGATATTCAGGAAGGCGAGGAGGCGGGGATCGACCGCGTCACGATCGAGGTCAAGGGTGACCACGCCTACGGTTATCTCAAAGCCGAGAAAGGCGTGCATCGACTCGTGCGAATAAGCCCATTTGATTCCGCCGCCCGGCGGCACACCTCTTTTGCTTCGGTGTTTGTCTATCCAGATGTGGCGGACGAGATCAACGTCGAGGTCATAGACAAGGACTTGAAGATCGACACCTACCGCGCCAGTGGTGCGGGAGGGCAGCATGTGAACAAGACAGACAGTGCGGTAAGGATTACCCATCTCCCGACAGGCATTGTTGTTCAGAGTCAAGCTGAGCGCAGCCAACACCGTAACCGCGAGACCGCCATGCGCCTGTTGAGGTCGAGGCTACATCAATACCTCAAGGCTGAGCGCGAGAAGTCACGTGAGGAGCTGGAGGCGGAGAAAAAGGAGATTGCGTTCGGTAGTCAGATCAGGTCGTACGTGCTGCATCCCTACACGATGGTCAAAGACCACCGAACAGGGTTTGAGATGTCTGATGTCGAGGGTGTGCTCCAGGGGCAGCATCTGATCGAGTTCATGGAGGCGTACTTGAAACAAACAGCCGGTACCAACTGATGTCTGACCGAGAGACTGATCCTCTACCGGTTCGACTGTCGAAGCTGGTCGAGCTCGAGAAAGCTGGAATCGATCCGTATCCGTCGTCCTGGGAAGTGACCGCCTTGGCTTCGGATCTAGTCGAAGCGTTTGAGGACGATGGGCCCGACATCGAATGCCAAATCGCGGGTCGAGTCGTGACCGTGCGAGGGCACGGGAAGACGACGTTCTTTCATCTGGCTGACCGCTCGGGTCGCATCCAGGCATATCTTCGCCAAGACGAGCTCGGCGACGCTTACGATCTGGTCGATCACCTGGACATCGGGGATTTCGTTGGAGTTGCAGGCCATTTGTTTCGTACACGGACGGGGGAGATCACCGTACGGGTATGCGAGGCGGTGCTGCTTGCGAAGGCTCTGCGGCCCCTGCCGTTTGGCAAACTCGTGGAATCAGACGACGGAGACCGTACGTATCACCGGGTGGTTGATCGCGAGTTTCGTTATCGACAGCGCTACGCCGATCTTGCCGTCCGCCCGGAGGCCAGGGGCGTTTTTGAGCGTCGGTCACAGATCATTCGGTATCTGAGAAACGAGCTCGAAAGCCGTGGTTTTCTGGAAGTCGAGACACCTGTTCTGCAACCGGTGTATGGCGGCGCGACGGCGCGCCCATTCGTTACCCATCATCAAGCGCTGGGCGTGCCGTTGTATTTGCGTATCGCCGATGAGTTGTATCTCAAGCGGTGCATCGTCGGCGGCCTGGAGCGTGTCTACGAGGTAGCCAAGGACTTTCGTAACGAAGGCATCGATCGGTTTCATAGTCCCGAGTTCACGATGCTCGAGTTCTACCAGGCGTACGCCGATTACGAGGAGTTTATGGTGCTGGCCGAAGAGCTTCTGGTAGGTCTGGTCGGAGAAGTGACCGGTGGTGCAGAGATCACTTACCAGGGTCAAACGGTGAACGTTACACCACCGTGGCCACGGCTCGGTTTCTTGGACGCGTTAGCCGAGCACGGCGTAGCGGTTGACGACTTGTCACGGCCGGCCCTGGCTATGGAGGCCAGGCGGCACGAAATCGAGATCTCGGGACAGGAGCAAGAAGGTAAGATCTTGGAGGCGCTGTTCGATCATCTTGTCGAGCCGACTCTCGAGGGGCCGGTGTTCGTGATCGACCACCCAAGACTGACCTCGCCGCTGGCGAAGGAGCATCCACGCGATCCCCGCCTGGTAGAACGATTTGAGGCTTACTTGTTCGGCCGTGAGTGGGCAAACGCTTTCAGTGAGCTCAATGATCCCCGCGACCAGCGGCGTCGGTTCGAGGATCAAGCCGAGCTCGCTGCGGCGGGCGATTTGGAGGCGCCGAGCGTCATCGACGAAGATTTCTTGAGGGCCCTCGAATACGGCATGCCGCCAACCGCCGGCATGGGAATAGGCGTCGACCGCCTGGTGATGTTCTTGACTGACCAACCGGCCATACGGGACGTCATCCTATTCCCGGCGCTGCGACCCGAGGAGGGTCGGGTGACCGAGGGTGGAGATGAAGATCAGCCGATCGCTGAAGACGGGGTCGAGTTGTGAGTCTCGAGTGGCAAATCGCAATGCGTTATTTGACGTCGAAGCGCCGATCGGGAGTGATCTCCGTGATTGGCCTGATCGCAATCGGAGGTGTGTTCGTCGGGGTTGCGGCGTTGGTGATCGTGATGAGCGTGATGAGTGGCTTGCAGCGCGATCTGAGAGACAAGATCCTCACCAATACGCCGCATCTCATCGTGCAGAAATACAACTCCGAGCCGCTGACCGAGTATCGCGATGCGTTGGAGAGGATCGCCGCTACGCCTGGTATAGTGGGAGCGGCTCCATTCATCTACACGGAGGGGATCATTGGTCACGGCCGGGGCCGTAATGAAGGCGCGGTAATCCGCGGCGTGGATCCGGATCTCGAGTCGCAAGTGGCCGATACGAAAAACCAGATCCTGACAGGTCGCTATGATCTGTTTCAGTCTCCGGACGAGCCTTACCCAAAGGTTGTTGTCGGCTATTTGTTGGCTGATCGGTTGGGCGCGTTTCCTGGCGATACGTTGACCCTAACTACACCCGAGGTTGCGGCCGTCTCGCCGCTTCACGGAACCGTGCCCAAGCTCCAGAAATTCATCCTCGCGGGGACGTTCAAGAGCGGCCTCTTCGAGTACGATTCGAAGTTTGTCTACGCCTCTCTCGAGTCGATGCAGCAGTATCTCCAATCGGGGGATATCGCTTACGGTGTGGCGGCCAGGGTGGCTGATATTTGGCAGGCGAGCGACGTCGGCGAAACGGTTGTCGATCAGCTCGAGGGACCTTTCTACGTGACGACTTGGATCGAGCTGAATCAACCCCTGTTTGCGGCGTTGAAACTGGAGAAGAGAGCCATGTTCATTATATTGGTTCTCATCGTGCTGGTGGCTGCGTTTAACATCATCAGCACGCTGACGATGATCGTGATGGACAAGACGAAAGAGATCGGGATCTTGCGCTCGATGGGGCTAGAGGGCCGATCGGTTCGAAGAGTTTTCGTCTACCAAGGTGCCCTGATCGGCGTCGTTGGTACGGGTCTTGGCACTCTGGTCGGACTCGTGGCCGCGTTCCTGCTCGCTCGCTATCGATTCATTTCACTCCCTGGTGACGTTTACTTCATCGATACCTTGCCGGTGGAGATAGAACCGTTCGGCGTCGCGGTGATCGTGGGTGCCAGCTTGTTGATCAGTCTGGCGGCGACGTGGTACCCGGCTTCGCAGGCTGCACGCATGGCCCCGGTCGACGCCATTCGGTATGAGTGATCGACAATACTACGAGGCCGACGGTCCAGTGCTGGTGGGGCATCGTCTGCACAAGGAGTACCCGGGTGGTGGAGGCCCGTTGGTAGTGTTGAGGGGCGTCGATTTGGAGGTGCGACCCGGCGAGACAGTGGGGGTCGTTGGTGCTTCGGGAGCCGGCAAGAGCACCCTCCTGCATCTCTTGGGTGGCCTCGATCGGCCGACTCGAGGACGGGTTGTGCTGGCCGGCCAGCACCTCAGCCAGTTGTCTGACAGCGAGTTGTCCAGAGTTCGCAGTAAGCTGCTGGGCTTCGTTTTCCAGTTTCATCATTTGCTGATGGAGTTTTCAGCGCTGGAGAACGTAACCCTGCCCCTTCGCATCCAAGGTGTCGATGACGACACCGCACGCAGTAAGGCTCGCGCCGTTCTGGAAGAGGTCGGTTTGGGTGAGCGCTTGACCCACCGGCCAAGCGCTCTGTCGGGCGGGGAGCAGCAGCGAGTCGCGTTCGCGAGAGCGCTGGTTCACCAGCCGATGGTGATCCTGGCCGATGAGCCATCAGGCAATCTGGATCGCGCCAACAGCGAACACTTGCATGATCTGATGTTCAGCCTGGCGCGGGAGAAGCGGGTGGCGTTTGTTGTAGCGACCCACGACGAGCGTCTTGCGGGTAGGACGGACCGTCTCTTGCGTTTGGACGACGGAGTCGTGGCCCCGGTCACCGCTGGTGTCGCTCCCGAGGGGTGGTCGGACCCTACTGGGGTTTGAACATCGCAACACAGGGGTGCGTTTTACTCGGTGTGGCGGTGCAATTAGCTTCTAGGTGCTGGTAGTGAATCTTTTTGACCAGGATTGAAGTTATGCTGTGTGAGGATTGCCACGAGAACCCGGCCAGCGTTCACTTCACCCAGATCGTGAACGATGAGACCGAGACCCTCCATCTGTGCCAATCGTGTGCCGAGGAGCGTGGCCTCAAGACTCCGCTGCCGGGATCCCAAGCACCGTTGTCGGACTTCTTGTCCGAGATGGGTGCGCCGATCTTCACCAGCGCTACGAATACAAATGCAGCTTGCCCGCGGTGTGGATGTACGTTCCGGCAGTTTCGAAAGACCGGCAGGCTCGGGTGCTCCCGATGCTACACTACGTTCGAGCAAGAGATGAGCGCGCTGCTGCGTCGAATCCATGGCTCCAATGAGCATGTCGGCATCTCTGAGGATGAAGGCGTACAACTGCCGTCTGGTCCAGAAGCCCAACTGGCGGCACTGCGCCGCGAGCTCCGGCAAGCCGTCGACAACGAGGAATACGAGCGAGCTGCCGAGTTGCGTGACGCGATCGTGGAGTTGGAGGCAGACGTGGCTGTCACCGTTTCGGCGGATGCACAATCGGCAGTGGAAGAGGTGGGAGGTGGTGACAAGTGAACCTGCCCAACGATGATCTCTTGCGGCCTGTCGAGGGTGGGTTGGCTTGGATCACGGGAGACGGCCCGCACGCGGGTGTAATCCTGTCGACTCGTATCCGATTGGCGCGCAACCTGGAGCGATACCCGTTTCGGGAGACGATAAGCGGGAGCCAGCAAGAGCTGGTCATGGAGGAGATCGTCGAGGCATTTGAGTCAACAACTAGCGACATCCGACAGTTCGTACGGTTGGCGGACCTGCCCGAGACCGATCTGACCGTGCTTCTCGAACGACACTTGGTCAGCCGTGAGATGGTGAAGTTCCGTGAGGCCAGCGGTCTGCTGGTGGGGGACGGGGGCCGTTTGGCCCTGTTGATCAACGAAGAGGACCACGTGCGCATACAGGCGCTGACGCCAGGCCTGCAGATCGAGACTTCATGGCAGATCGCCAGCCGAACCGATGAGACGCTGCGCAGTCAGTTGCGCTTCGCCTATCATCATCGGTTCGGTTTTCTGACTAGCTGCCCGACGAACACGGGAACCGGTCTACGAGCTTCGGTGTTGGCTCATTTGCCAGCACTGGTTCTCACTCGCGAGATCGCCAAGGTGCTTCAGGGGTTGGCTCAAATCGGACTGACGTTCCGCGGACTTTATGGAGAAGGATCTGACGTTATCGGGAACTACTTCCAGATCTCGAACCAAACCACGCTTGGCAAGAGTGAGGACGAGTTGGTCGATCACCTGAGTCAGATCACGCGGCAAGTGATCGAATACGAAGAGAACGCGCGCCAGGTGCTTGTTCGGGATGCGCTTGACGAAATCGAGGACAAGGTGTGGCGAGCGTACGGTTTGATGACATGCGCCCGTTCACTTTCGTTCGACGAGATGATGAATCTGCTGTCCGCCGTACGTCTAGGCGTGAGCATGAAACTGCTGCCTCGGATCGGGGTATCCACGCTGAATCAGCTATTATTGTGGACCCAGATAGCCCATCTGGAGAAGCGCGCCGGCCGCAAGCTCGACAAGCGGGAGCGCGAGATTGAGCGGGCTTCCTTGGTGCGGGAAATGCTGGCGGAGGAAGGACAGGATACTGATGAATAGCAATTTCACCGATCGAGTACGCAAGGTCCTTTCGATGGCGCGCGAGGAGGCGACCCGCCTGCATCATGACTATGTGGGTACTGAGCACATTCTGCTGGGACTCATCCGAGAAGGCGAAGGCGTTGCGGCGGCGATCCTGACCAATCTGAACGCTGATCTTGACGAGTTGCGGGAGCGGATCGAGGAGCGAGTCGAGCTCGGAAAGAGCGACATGACGGCAGACGAAGTGCCGTACACGACCCGGGCCAAGAAGGTACTCGAGTTCTCAGTTGCGGAAGCGCGGAGTCTCAAGCACTCATACGTGGGTACCGAACACCTCTTGCTCGGATTATTGCGCGAGGAAAAGGGTGTTGCAGCCCAAGTTTTGGATGATGTCGGAGTCACGATCGACGTGGCCCGTAACGAGACGATTCGCCTGCTCGGAGGGGAGCTGAGCTCTATGGAGAGCGGAGGCCAGACGTCCAAGACGAGCGACAAAAAGTCCAAGACTCCGGCGCTAGATCACTTCTGTCGGGACCTTACGGATCTGGCCCGCGAGGGCGAACTGGATCCGACGATCGGTCGACACAAAGAGATAGAGCGCGTCATAGAGGTCCTCTCGCGTCGGAAGAAGAACAACCCCGTCCTGATCGGTGAACCGGGTGTGGGGAAGACCGCCATCGTAGAGGGCCTCGCGCAACGCATAACCAACGGAGAGATCGTCCATAGCCTTCGTGATCATCGGGTCCTTTCTCTAGATATGGCGGCGGTGATCGCTGGCACGAAATATCGCGGCCAGTTCGAAGAGCGACTCAAAGCGGTCATCAACGAAATCATGCAGTCACAGAACGTGATCCTTTTCATCGATGAGCTGCACACGCTGGTTGGAGCGGGGGCGGCAGAGGGTGCGATCGACGCGTCCAATATGTTGAAGCCTGCATTGGCCCGCGGCGAACTTCAGTGTGTCGGCGCATCCACGCTCAACGAGTACCGCAAATACATTGAAAAGGACGGAGCGTTGGAGCGTCGTTTTCAGCCGGTTGTTGTAGATCCACCGACGATCGAGGAAACGGTGGAGATCCTTCAAGGGTTGCGTCCGCGGTATGCCGAACACCACAACGTTGACATCCCGGACGACACGCTTGACACGGCAGCTCGACTGTCCGAGCGCTACATCACTGACCGGTTCTTGCCCGACAAGGCGATCGATGTGATCGATGAAGCGTGCGCTCGTGTGCACCTGGCGACTCAGGTCCCACCACCGGAGCTACTGGCACTGGAAGAAGAGGTGCAGGAGATCATCGTCCGCAAGGATCAGGCGATCAAGGCTCAAGATTACGAAACCGCGGCCAAGCTCCGCGATAGCGAGCGCGAGCTGAAATCGACGATCAAGCGCAAGAAACTGGAATGGGAGCGCGGTTCGAATGCTGAACGCCCGGCCCTGAGTACGGAGGACGTGGCATTCATTGTGAGTCGCTGGACGGGAGTCCCGGTAGTCCGTCTCAAGGAGGAGGAGACGGAGCGCCTGCTGCAGATGGAGGACGAGCTGCACAAGTTCATCGTCGGCCAGAATCCAGCCATCGGGGCGATTTCCAAGGCGATTCGGAGAACCCGAGCCGGTCTCAAGGATCCGCGTCGACCCATCGGATCGTTCATTTTCTCAGGTCCGACGGGTGTTGGAAAGACCGAGTTGGCTCGAGCGCTGGCCCGGTTCCTGTTCGCTGACCCGAACTCGCTCATTCGGATCGATATGTCCGAGTACATGGAGAAGTTCACGGTCAGCCGTCTTCTCGGCGCGCCACCGGGATATGTCGGGTACGAGGACTCGGGGTATCTGACCAAGGAAGTCCGCAGAAAGCCATACTCCGTGGTCCTGTTGGACGAGATCGAGAAAGCACACCCGGATGTCTTCAACATCCTGCTTCAGATCCTGGATGAAGGGCACATCACGGACAACTACGGACGAAAGATCGATTTCAAGAACACGGTTGTGATCATGACCTCGAACATCGGTGCGCGGCGAATCACCGGCGGCAAGCCGCTCGGTTTTCACAAGGCAACCGATACATCGCGCGCGATGCAGATCGAGGAGGCGGTCAAGGATGAGATCGACAACACCTTCAATCCGGAGTTCTTGAACCGGTTGGATGAGGTCATCGTCTTCCATCCACTCTCCGAGCAACACATCGTCGAGATCGTTGACATCTTGTTCCGAGACATTCTGGAACGTTTGGGTGAGAGAGAGCTCACTCTCATGCTGTCCGACGAAGCGAAGCACTTCCTTGCCGAGAAGGGGTTCGATGAGAAGTTCGGGGCCCGTCCCTTGAAGCGCGCGATGCAGCGTTACCTGGAGGATCCTTTCTCGGAAGAATTGCTTCAGGGCTCCTTTGCTGCCGGCGATGAGGTGGTCGTCAACGTGGACGACGAGAACGACAAATTGGTGTTCGTCGTCGAGAGTCCCCGCAAGCCGGAGGGAGCAGGGTCGATCCAGGAAGAGGTCGGTTGACCGCGTCGCGGGCTGCCCCCGCCCGCGCGTTAGCGCGCTTCGCGCTGCCCCTCAGCCTGGTAGTCGCCACACTTCTGCTCGCCACGCCACATTTATACCCCCAAGCCGTTGGGGTTCAGATATCGGAAATCGTCGTCGAGGGAACGCAGACGATCGATCCCCAGCGGGTCCGTGCGCTCTCTGGACTACGAGGTGACGGGCTGCTCACGCCGCGCGTGATGCAGCAGGCGATCCGAACCCTGTGGAAGACCTATCTCTTCAACGACATCCAAATCGATACTCGCCCAGCCGACGGCGGCGTCACCGTCGTGCTGACGGTGGAAGAGGCACCAGTTGTGACGGCTCTCAAGTTCGATGGTGTGGACGAGGTGAGTGAAACCGATGTGGAGGCGGCGCTGAAGCTGCGACCCGGGGATCGGTTGGTCGACAGTCGCGTTCACCAGGCGGAGCTGGACGTGAGGGAGTTGTATCAGGTCAAGGGCTTCTACCTCGCTAACGTGAGAATCGAGGCTCAGGCGCCAGCCGCAGATTCGACGTTGGTGTCCGTTATCGTCAGTGAAGGCCGGAAAGTCGCCATCAAAGCGATCGAGTTTGACGGGAATGAGACATTCTCCGACAAGAAGCTGCGCAAAGAGCTCGAGACAGAGCCCGAGGGCTTCTGGTTCTGGAAGGATGGCGAGTTCGATGAGGCCAGATGGCGGGCCGATCTGAGCCAAGTGCTTCCATCATTCTACGGGCGTCATGGCTATCTCGACATGCGAGTTGTGTCGGACTCGCTGACTGTCGACGAAACCGAAGGCAAGATGCGGCTCTTTGCGACCGTCGACGAGGGTACCCGCTACCGGACCGGCAATATCGAGATCGAGGGCAACACCCGCTTCTCTCGAACCGACCTGCGTGGGTTTGTCAAGGTAGAGTCAGGCCGCGTGTTCGATACCGCGGCGGTTCAGGAAACCCAAGCTGACCTGTTGAACCTGTACGCTGACGACGGATACATCTACGCCCAGGTGCAACCCATTCGCAGAGTGCGACCAGATACCGCTCTGGTCGATCTTACCTGGCAGATCCGTGAGGGCACCCCGGCCCACATTCAACGCGTGTCGATCAAGGGCAACACAGTCACCCACGAATCGGTTATTCGAAGGCAGCTCTTTGTACAACCGGGAGAGCGTTTTCGCCGGACTGATGTTCGCAACAGCCTGCTAGCATTGGAAGGCCTTGGATTCTTCGAACCAGGGATCATCCCGACGACACGTGTTGTCGATCAAGAGACAGGCGATATCGATCTGTCTTTTGAGTTGACCGAGCGCCGCACGGGATCGCTCTCACTGGGCGCAGCGGTGGGAGGTGGGACTGGGTTGTCCGGGTTTATCGGTTACGAGCAACCGAACCTCTTCGGACGCGCAAGACTCGGTCGGATCAGGTGGGAGTTCGGAAGTCGCAACCAGAACATCGAGTTGGGATACACCGAACCGGTGTTCTTGGGGACTAGGACGTCTCTGTCGACCTCGTTCTTCAGCTTTGATCGCCGATTCACCAACCAGGCCTTTCGTCAGGACGCGCTTGGCGCGAGCGTCCGGTTTGGTACACCGCTCCCGTGGGATGACGCGACGCGAGTCTTCTATGGGTACAAGTGGCAGCGTGTAGACTTGGAAGACACAACCGGCAGCAACGAAGAGTTGGAAGAAGAGTACCCACGCACCGAGTCGAGCCTCACTCTCGGCCTGGTTCGAGACACCCGGCTACCTCGCCGCCACCCCATTCAGGGTGCTCGGCACGCGCTCAACGTCGACTTTGCTGGTGGACCGCTTGGCGGAAACGTCGGGTTCCACAAGTACGAGTTCGAGAGCTCCTGGTTCGCGTCTACCTTCAACGATCGGACGACGATAAACCTCAAGTTCAAGACGGGGGGGATAAACTCTACCGGCTTTGTTCCGATCACCGAGCAGTTTGTCCTGGGGGGTGTGCAGTTCCCGGCCGAAGGGCTTCGCGGCTATCGGGATAACTGTGTGGGGCTATTGAATTCGGGCTCGCCGGAGGGCGACTCCTGCGGTAGTGATCGCGGAAACGCGTTCTTGATCTTAACGGCTGAGCACTTCTTTAAGATCTCGGATACGATATATGCTTCTGTTTTCTACGATGCTGGAGACGTGTTTCGCGAGTTCCGCGATATGACGTTTGCGGATCTAAAGCGCGGCGCGGGTATCGGTGTGTCGGTCGAGCTGCCAGGGGTTGGACCATTGGGGATCGACTATGGGTATGGGTTTGATCGGCGGGATGTTTTGGGGAACCCCGATCCAGGCTGGGAGCTGCATTTCCGGTTCGGCATGCTCCAGCGCTGAGCTTTGGGCCGCGCGCGGCCGGGCAGCAGATTTGGGGCGTATCAGCTAAATTCCAACGGTGGTTACAATACCTATGAGGAGGGAATCTATCATGTCGGGAAGGATCGTTCTCGCGGCTCTGTTGCTGGCTGCTCTACCGGGCGGGGCACTGGCGCAGGATGGCGAGCTCAAAATCGCCTATGTGGACTCGGATGCGGTCATCAAGCAGGCGCCTGGATACACCGAGGCCAACGAGGAATTCAATCGTACCGCCAACGAGTGGCGTGATTCGCTAGCTCAGAGACAAACCGAGCTGCAGGAGCTCTTCGAAGAGTACAAACGACAAGAAGTGATCCTGTCGCCGGAGAAAAAGAGCGAACGTCAGGAAGAGATGCTCAGGCTTGAGCGTGAGATGCAGGAGTACTTCCAGAGCAAGTTCGGACCTGAGGGAGAGGCTGGAACGCGTCAGGCCGAGCTTATGCAACCGATTATCGAGCGTGTGAATCGGGTCATCGATCAGACTAGGCGAGAGGGACAGTACTCGTTGATTTTTGATCTGAACGACGGCGCCCTGGTGGCCGGGGATCCAGCGCTCAACATCACTGAGGAGGTCATTCAGAAGCTCCGGGTTTCGGAGCCTGTTGCGCCGTCTTCGAACTGACGAAACTCCACCGGTTGACCTGGAGGCCACATGCCATCGTACTCGCTAGGTGAGCTGGCGAGGGCGATTGACGCCCGACTGGACGGTGACCCTCTGGTCGAGGTCAGGCTGGTTGTCGACGAAGACTACCAGGCCAACGGGCAGAATGTGCTGCGGAGCGACAACCCCTATCTGTCGTTCGCACGTGCGGTTGATCTGTTGCTGCCTCCGCCTGCGGCGGAGCCGGGTGTACATCAGTCGGCAACAGTGGATCCAGCGACGAGGCTTCCAGACGACATCTCGGTTGGCGCTGGCTGCATCATCGGTCCAGACGTCGTATTGGGATCGGGTGTTGTGATTGGCCCGCAGTGCGTCGTCGAAGAGGGCACTGAGATAGGGGATGGCAGTCAGCTATTCACCCGAGTGACCGTGCATCGAGGTACGCGCCTCGGAAAGGGTTGTATCGTGCAGAGTGGAGCCGTGCTGGGCTCCGACGGTTTCGGTTACGCGACCGACAAGCTCGGACAGCACTACAAGGTCCCTCAGAGGGGGGGGTTGTCGATCGGCGATGATGTCGAAATCGGTGCCAACGTGACGATCGATCGCGGGTCGGCTGGAGAGACGGTCATCGAGTCTGGGGTCAAGATTGACAACCTGGTGCATATTGCTCATAATGTTCAAATAGGCAAAAATGCTATCATAGTTGCTCAAGTCGGTATCGCGGGGAGCACGGAGGTCGGGGAGAGCGCTATGTTAGCTGGTCAGGTGGGGATCGTGGGTCACGTGAAAATCGGTGCCCGCGCTAGGGTTGGCGCTCAGGGAGGGGTGATTGGTGACATCCCGGCGGACGCTGAGTACTCGGGCTATCCGGCGCGATCTCATCGAGAACAAATGCGAGCGCACGCGCTTTTCTCCCGACTCCCCGAGTTGTTCCAGCGTGTCAAGGCGTTGGAGCGCAAGGTGAGATCCAAATCTTAGAGGACCTCCGATAACTCACGAAAACGATATGACAAGTAACGAGCGACAACTCACCATTGCGCGTCCCGTGACCTACAGCGGGGTGGGACTCCACACCGGGAATCAGTGTCACATGACGTTTCTTCCTGCGGAAGCGAACACCGGTATCCGGTTTGTTCGCGTGGATCTCGAGGGGCATCCAGAGATCGTCGTGGAGCCTGACCACGTAATTGGCGTGGAGAGAGGAACGTCGATCGGGATCGACGGCAGCAAGGTCCACACGATCGAGCACGTTCTTGCTGCGCTTGCGGTGCGAGGCATAGACAATCTGCGGATCGAACTCGATTCCAGTGAGCCGCCCGTCGGCGACGGGTCCAGCTTGCCGTTCTGGAAGGCACTGCAGGAAGCCGGTCTCACTGAGCTCAACGCCGAACGCAGGCGGTATCGTGTCGAGGAGCCAATCTTCTACGAGGACGGCGGTGTCGAGATTACCTTGCTGCCCTCCGATCGCTTGCAAGTGTCATTCTCGATCGATTTTGATCATCCGCTGGTTCAGCATCAGTTCGAATCGTTTGAGATCACGCCGGACACGTTCGAAAAGGAGATTGCGCCTGCCAGGACGTTTGGTTTCCTGGGTGAGATCGAACAGCTCAGAGAAGCCGGTTTAATCCGGGGCGGCAATCTCCGCAATGCGATCGTGATCGGTGATGACGAGATCCTGAGCGAGGAACGACTCCGATTCCCGACGGAGCTCGTTCGCCACAAGATCCTGGACTTGCTCGGCGATTTGAAGGTTCTAAACGTAGATATTCAGGCTCACATCATCGCCCATCGTTCCGGCCACCGAACCCACCTGGCGCTCGTTCAGATCCTGAAACGACGAATGGCCGGCGAGAACGGGAATAGCTCGGGCCCGCATGTCGGCAGGCAGTCAGAAGTCGCAGTTCCACCGGATCAGCGCTCGAAAACCGTGCTCGACGTGTCACAGATCCTGGACACGATCCCACATCGATACCCGTTCCTGCTCGTCGATCGAGTCATCGAGATGGATGACGGGAAACGCGTCGTCGGGATCAAGAACGTGACGATAAGCGAGCCGTTCTTTCAAGGTCATTTCCCAGGTCATCCGGTGATGCCGGGAGTGCTGATCGTTGAGGCCATGGGCCAGGTTGGCGGTCTGCTGCTGATGAGTTCGGTGGATGAAGGCGGGGAAAAAGTTGTCTACTTCACCGGTTTGGACAATGTCAGGTTTCGACATCCGGTTCGGCCCGGCGATCAGCTGGTCTGCGAACTCGAGATGGTGCGACGACGAGGTGCGCATTGCAAGATGCGTGGTGTGGCTCGTGTTGACGGTACCGTAGTGGCCGAAGCGGATCTAATGGCAACACTGGTCGAGAAATGAAGTCGATAACGGAGACCATCCACGCGACTTCGATCGTAGACGAAGGCGCACAAATTGGTGCTGATGTTTCCATTGGTCCGTATGCGATCATCGGTCCTGGCGTCACGATCGGGGCTGGCACTCGGATAGCGGCACACGCAGTCATCGAGCGTGATACGACGATCGGGGAGCGGTGCAAGATCCATTATGGAGCGGTCATCGGAAGCGATCCCCAGGATCTCAAGTACCAAGGTGAGCCAACCACTTGCGTGATCGGCGACCGCACGGTGATTCGGGAGTACGTAACCGTGAATCGCGGTACGCTTGCGCAAGGATACACGAGCATCGGTGACGCCTGTCTGCTCATGGCATACGTCCATGTGGCACACGATTGCCTCGTGGGTGACGGCGTTATCCTGTCAAATGCGGTAAACCTGGCGGGACACGTCAGCATCGACGAAAACGCCATCATCGGTGGGATGACCCCGGTTCATCAGTTTGTCCGAATAGGCGCACATGCGTTTGTAGGCGGCTGCTCTCGTATCCAGAAGGATGTTCCGCCGTACGTCAAGGCGGCTGGTGATCCGGCGGCTCTGTTCGGGCTCAACTCCGTCGGTCTCGACCGAAGGGGTTTCCCGGAGAACGTCAAGAGCGAGCTCAAGCGGGCGTACCGACTTTTCTTTAACTCCAAGCTCAACATCACGCAAGCGCTCGCTCGATCCAAAGACGAGCTTCATCCGTACCCCGAGATCGTCCGCTTTATCACTTTCATAAGCGAGAGCGATCGGGGAGTGACAGTTTAGGATGGTCCTCATCAAGGCCTGGAAGGAGCGCCAGGCCATCTCGCCACACCGACCTAGGCGAGTCAGAACGCGGTGGATGGTGGTAGTGCTTGCCGCCGTAATCCTCGCTACTTGGATGCTCGGGAGGATCCAGTGAGCCGTCCTCATCTTCGATTCCTCGCCAGCAACAGTGGTTGGCTCGTGGCCCGCTTTGTGAAGGCGCTGTCTAGTACGTGGCGCGCAGACGTGACGGGCCTGGAGCACCTGCAGGCGGTTCGAGACGAGAAGTGCGGTATCATCTTCTGCTTCTGGCACGGACGAATGCTCGAGCTGGCGGCCCTACACGCCGGGAAAGACGTCGGCGTGCTCGTATCCAGTCATCCAGACGGCGTTATGGCTGCCAAGATCGTCGGGCCGCTCGGGTATGTCCCGATCCGCGGTTCCCGCCGCCGGACGCCGGTGGCTGGGTTTCGCGCAATGATGCGTCACGCCGCTGCTGGGGGAGATTTGGCGATCACGCCCGACGCCCATACCGACATTCATAGTGTGCTGCCCGGTGCCGTTGCGCTGGCGCGCAGGACCGGCCACGCGCTGGTGCCGGTAGCAGCCGCCGCTCGGCCCTGTAGGCGAGTCGAGTCGTGGGATCGGTTTGAAATCCCGTGGCCCGGGGCTCGGGTGAAGATCCGTTACGGATCTGCGGTTTGGGTCGCGAAAGCTGCTGATGAGCGGCTGATCGTGAACGCGAGCCAAGAGCTCGGGAATCGGCTGTGCATGCTCCATAGGCAGCTGGAGAGCGAGTTCACCGAACAGCCACGCCGAGTTGAGCGGCGCCGTCGAGCGACCCTTTCGGGATGACCCCTAGATCAGACCGACCGGCCCCGTGCACGATGGGCGGGTCAACGGTCGTTGAGCGTTCAGCCGCGTATGGTTGGGCACGTCGGACCGTGTACGGTAACGGTGGTGTGCTGGGTGCAGCATTGCGCGGGCTGGCGGGCCCGCTCGCTTCGGGTTGGGCCCTGACTGCCGATCGTCGCCTGAAGCGTAATGCGAACGCGATCCGTCTCGGCGTCCCGACGATAAGCGTTGGGAATGTCACCGTTGGTGGTGGTGGAAAAACATCTCTTGTTCATTGGCTGATCACCGAGGGATTAGCGAGCCAAACCCGGGTGGCAGTGCTTTCACGCGGGTACGGGCGCAGCGCCAAGGCCACAACGGTGATAAAGCCCGAGGCCACATCGGTCGACGTCGCGGCAGTCGGCGACGAACCGGCGTTGCTAGCGAGAGCTGGTGCATGGGTGGGCGTGGGCGCAGATCGCCTGGCTGCCGCGAACGCCGTGTCGGCTTTGACTCATGTCGACCTATTCCTGCTCGATGACGGGCTGCAACATCGGAGGATCAGACGCGAGCTGGACTTGGTCGCGTTTACTGCTCGAGATCTAGTGGCGCCGGCCAAATGCTTGCCCTCCGGGCCGCTTCGGCAACGACCAGCGTGGCGGCCGCCATGCGCGGTCTGGGTCGTTAGCGGTGTCGATCCTCGGACACGCACCTGGCCACCAGGGTCGATCGGCCAGGTACTTGCCTCGTGGTGGGCCCACATGCCCGGGACAGTAGCGCAGTGGCGGGACGCTGGGACCGTCGACCTGGCCGGATGGTTGACCGGGAACGAGGCAGCCTTTGAGATCGACGATCGGAGAGTGGTTGTCGTCACTTCCGTGGCCGATCCGGTTTCGGTCGCTCGATTCGCCGAACAAGCTGGTTGGTTGCCGACAAAGGTGGTCGCTTTTCCTGACCACCATCGCTTTTCTCGGATCGAGGTCGCAGAGCTCCTGACAGGACACGCCAACCTGCCATTCGTTGTGACCGAGAAGGACGCCATCAAGTGTCAAGCCGAGTGGTTCGATGATCGACCGGTCGGTGTTCTCCGGCGACGATTGGAACCGGCGCAGCCCGAATTCCTGACTAAGATCGTCGCAGATCGCATAGTTTCGAGTCTCCGATGAGCGCTCGCGCCGCCGACCGAATCGTGGAGACGGACGTATTGGTACTCGGCAGCGGCATTGCCGGTCTTTCGTATGCTATCAAAGCCGCAGCACACGGCGCTGTATCGGTGATCACGAAGAAGGAAGACTCCGAGGCCAACACGAACTACGCTCAGGGCGGCATCGCCGCAGTGATGGACCCGACCGACTCCTTTGATGCGCACATCGCCGACACCCTGCGGGCCGGCGATGGCTTGTGCGACGTAGAGGCGGTGCGGCTGTTGGTCGAGGAGGGCCCCGCGCGGATCCGCGAGCTCATCGACTACGGCGTTCGCTTCAGCTACTCGACAGAGGATCCGATGCAGCTCTCGCTGGCTCGTGAAGGTGGCCACTCCGCGCGGCGGATCGTGCGCGCCGACGATCTCACTGGCCGGGCGATTGAAACTGGGCTTCTCGATGCGGCAGATCGAGCAGGCGTGCGGATTCACGAGCACTATTTCGCGCTGGACCTGTGGGTGGTGGAGTCGGACCGCGCGCCGCGCTGCGTTGGCGCGGTGGTTGTCGATCGTCACGGGGGGGAGCTGGTGGCGGTTCGCGCCCGGGTGACCTATCTGGCCACCGGCGGGTGTGGCCAGGCCTATCGCTTCACGACCAACCCGTCGATCGCCACCGGCGATGGCATCGCGATGGCGTATCGGGCCGGCGCTGCGGTCGCCAACATGGAGTTCATCCAGTTTCACCCCACAGGGTTATATCCTGTTGAGGGGAAACCATTTCTGATCAGTGAAACCGTTCGGGGTGAGGGGGCGATCCTGCGCAATCTCGACGGTCAGCCGTTCATGCAAAACCACGGGACGGCGGAGCTCGCGCCTAGGGACGAAGTGGCACGGGCCATTGACGCCGAGATGCGCAACACTGGGGCGAGCCACGTTTGGCTGGATTGCAGCTCGATCTCGCGCGAACGGTTCGAGGAGCGATTCCCCAACATCCTAGCGACTTGTCAGGAGCGAGGATTCAACCCACCGGATGATATGCTCCCGGTCGTTCCAGCCGCGCATTACTTGTGTGGAGGGATTCAGACCGATCTTTGGGGGCGTACCGGAATCCATGCTCTCCTTGCCGTTGGTGAGGTGGCGTGCACTGGGGTACACGGCGCCAACCGGTTGGCATCGAACTCTCTCTTGGAAGCGGTTGTGTTCGCTAGGCGGGCGGCTGAGGTAACCCAGGATCTGCTAGCCGAGCGCAACGCCGGTGCGGAAGGGCCACCGATCATGGCATCAACGCCACCGGTAGAGAACTCGGCGGTTGAGTTACGCACTGAGATTGGCAAGATCTTGTGGGATGGAGCTGGTATCGTCAGGAATGACGACGGGCTGGCACGAGCCGCGCGCCAGCTGGAAGAGCTAGAGCGTCGTGTACCGAGCTTCTCTGCGGTCCCGGAGATGGGAGAGGCGGTGAACTTGTTCCAGGTGGCCCAACTGATCGTTGAATCGGCGCGCCGGCGTCACGAGAGTCGTGGCCTGCATCACACGCTCACCTACCCCGAGACCGATCCAGGGCAACAGTGCGATACGGTCCTGGTTCGAGAGGTCGAATCCCCGGTCGGCTAAGGGTACGTGCAAATCGAAATCATCGCCGTCGACAAACTCAGGAGCGATTGGGCGCGATCTGGCGTGGCCGAGTACGTAACTCGAATCGAGCGCTACTGTCGAGTTGAGCGGAAGCACGTCAAGCCTTCAAAGAAAGCCGGCGCGGAGGCGCTGGATGAGGAAGGTCAACGGCTTCTCAAGACCGCCGCAATCGGACCGCGCGACCGGTTGGTAGCGCTTGCACCGCAGGCGGAGTCGCTGACCTCCGAGAGTTGGGCGAATTTGCTCGACGAGTGGCGCGCGGATGGCATCGGACGCGCGGTTTTTGCGGTTGGCGGGGCCGATGGGCTGCCACCAGCGGTGATCGCGGCCGCCGACCGGAGAATCGCGCTGGGACCGCAAACTCTAGCCCACGAGTTGGCACAGGTCGTGCTGGTAGAGCAACTGTACCGCGCTTGGACGATCATGCGCGGTGAGCCCTACCATCATTGACGCCCCTAGAGGTCTACCTGAAGACCGGGCAGGGGTGCAGATTGTGGGTGCCCGCTGGGCAAATTCGATTATAACGCAGGCCGGGAAGGGAGCCATCAATTGAAGATTCTGATTCTTGGAGCCGGGGGGTTCATCGGCTCCCACATGGTCGAGCACCTGATTTCGAGG
>JBDHIC010000012.1:0-17123 GCA_039589035.1 Gemmatimonadota bacterium
TTCTCGGTCTCGGGGTCGGCCGGGAGACCTGCGGCGATCGCGATACTCGGGATGGCACGGAAAAACGTCATCGTGGTCAGCATGAATGCGCCCAGCACGCCCGCAGCAACCGCCAATTCGATCCCGCCCAGCGCGATCGAATCGGGGATCACGCCGGGGCCGATGATCAATAGATGGAAAAACCAGATCCCGACCAGGCTTATCGTGGCGAAGGTCCGCAGCAAAGCCGGTGTTCGCTTGGGTTTGACGCCGAGAAGACCCGCAAACGGAACCAGGAAGACACCCAACAGTACGATGATCGCGATCGGCTGGTAAACAAACCACAACCGCTGTTCGATAAAGTGGGTCTCCTCCGGTAACCGACCATACCAGATCACCAGATACTGCGCAAAAAACAAGTACGTCCAGAAGATCGTAAACGCGAACAACATCTTGCCGATGTCATGAAGTGATCGCTGATCGATTATGTCGACAAATGAGCGGTAACGCCGAACGAATGTCGCCAACACCGCGGTGACGCCGATCGCCGCGAGGAAGTACGTCATGAACATCCACGCACCGAATAACGTCGAAAACCAATGTGGATCAATCGACATCAACCAGTCCCAGGCCCAAACCGTCCAACCGGCGGCCCACACGAGCACAACCGCTGGCGCTAGCCGCTCACGCTTGTAGATCGAGCGTTCGAGCTCGATGTCCAAACCTTGCCAATTCCTTGTCAATCGATCGTACAAACCGCGTCGCCAACCTCCGGCGCGCTCCTTTAGCCGACCCAGATCCGGGCGCAGCGACCAGTACACCAACCTCAGGCTCAGCAGGTATACGACGCCGACGGCGATTACTTGACGCAGAACGAAAAAGCGCGGATTCAAATACGCCGCTTTCGCCTCCGGCGGGTGCTCAACCCACGAGTACACGTGACCGAGGCCGAAGAAGAGCACGATCATGATCACATACGAGACCGGCATGAATGCGGTCAGCGACTCGGCTAACCGCCGCAACGACCGAATCCAGTGACCGCTGGTGATCGTCGATGCGGCCACCAGGATGGCCCCACCGGTCGAAACGCCACTCCACAGCGCCCAGTTCCACACGAGCGCCGCCCAGGCCCGCGACGGATCGCTCATCACCCCGGCGATGAACCCGACCACACCGATCACCGTGAGCCCGACGGCTAGCGGGTACAGGCGCCCCCCGGGACGCTCGACCATCCGATCGAGTAGATCCTGCACGTTTAGCGACGCTGTAGTGCGCGCGTGGCTCACGATCCCCCCGTTTGCCCAGCTGGCGCCGCAGATGGGGCCGCTTGGACCGGCAGCGACCGGAGGTAATTCACCATATCCCAACGCGTCCCTTGCTGGACCCTACCGTAGCCTGGCATCAGCCCTCGGCCTTGAGTGATGAGAGCGAACAAATAGCCATCCGAGAAATCATTCAACCGTCCCGTCGTGAGCGTTGGGATCGCCGGATACTGGCCCTCCAGCGGCCCACCACCGCGGCCCCCCTCGCCATGGCACACGACGCAGAAATCCCGGAACGCCGTCTCGCCGTTTGCGGTCGAAGCGACACTGGGCGGAGTCGGATTCACGAGATCATCGGCGGTGGCAAGATTGAACTCACCCATGCCGCCCAGCGCGATGGATCGCTCTGGTGGTGGAAGTGGTTCAGCCTCGTGCGGCTGTATCGAAGGCGTCCGGCTCATGGTGCTGAACCAATCGCAGCCCGCCAGCGCGACAACCAAAAAAAGCAGCACGGCTCGGTAGTGGCTACGCGACACTCTCGATCGCCTCCGCCCCGACGCGGTCGAGGATCGTGCGCGCCCGTTGCACTGCGCCATCGTCATCGGTGTGCACGAACACCCCGAACAGGTCATTCGAGAACCGCGGATGATATCCCGGCTTGGTGCTCATGGCTGGGATGCGGCTGAAGATGAAGACACCAGCCAATGTGAACAGGCCACCTAGCAAAACCGTAAGCTCGAACATGATTATGACCGTTACCGGTAACGAAGCGATCGATTTTCCGCCCACCTGAAGTCCCCACGCGAAGAACGTCCAGAGCGTCAGCGTGAGACCGGTCAGGGTTCCTACGAGCCCGCCGATCAAAGTCATGAAGCGAACCGGACTGACTGGTCGATCGATCGCATCCTCGAGATGTGGCGTGGGGATCGGCGAATAGACGGTGATGTCATCGGCCGCTATGCCCTCGGTCTCGAGCGCATTGACAGCATCGGCGACGTCGTCCAGCGTCAGAAAGACCCCGCGGACTCCGCCTTCCATCAGCTCGGCGCTCATCGGCGGTGCCTCTCCCCGCTCATGACGCTACCTCGAGCTCCTCCTGCTGGCGCCTGAGCTTTGGCGGCAACAGTTCCTTCAACTCCGCAATCGCCATCGACGGCAGGAACTTAACAAACAACAGGAACCACATGAAAAACCAAGCGAACGAACCGGCGGTGATCGACCACTCGACCCAGCTCGCTCTATAGTAATCCCACTGGTACGGCATGAACTCGTGCGCTAGCGATTGGATAATGATGGAGAAGCGCTCGAACCACATCCCGATGTTGACGAAGATCGACACGACAAACATCCAGAACCATGACGTGCGAATCCGCTTCGACCACAGTGACATCGGTATGAAGCAGTTGCAGATGTACATGATCCAGCACGCCCACGCATACCTGCCGACCAACCGATCCCAGAAGATCGCCTTCTCGAACTCGGAACCCGAGTACCAGGCGATAAAGAACTCCACCAGGTACGCGTAGAACACGATGAGCGACGTGAGCAACAGCAGCTTGGCGAGGTTGTTGAGATGATACTCGTCGATGTAGTCCTCGAGGTGGAACGCCTTTCTCAACGGCACTACCAACGTGATCACCATCGCTACGCCGCTGAAGATGGCCCCGGCCACGAAGTAGGGCGCAAAGATCGTCGAGTGCCAACCGGGCACGATCGCCATTGCGAAGTCCCACGACACGACCGAGTGTACCGAAAGCACCAGCGGCGTAGCCAAACCAGCCATGAACAAGTAGGCGCGGTTGTAGTGACGCCACTGGCCGTCGGTCCCCTGCCACCCCAGCGAGAGAAGCGAATACAGCCGATGGCGGAAGGACTTGGGCTCGGCCCGGTCGCGAGCGGCTGCGATGTCTGGGATCAGGCCCAAGTAGAGAAACAGCGAGCTGATGGTGAAGTACGTCGAGATGGCGAAGAAGTCCCACAGCAACGGACTTCTGAAGTTGGGCCACAAGAGACGCTCGTTGGGATAAGGGATCAGATAGTAGAAGTACCAAACCCGACCCAGATGAATGAGCGGAAAGAGCCCGGCCGTCATCACCGCAAAGACCGTCATCGTCTCCGAGACCCGGTAGACCGCGGTTCGGAACTGAGCTCGGAACAGGAACAGAATGGCTGAGATCAGCGTGCCCGAGTGAGCGATACCGACCCAGAACACGAAGTCCGTGATGTACACACCCCACATGACCGGCGGGACATAGCCGGCCACACCGAGGCCGATCTTGATCTGGTACATCCAGGCGGCGATCGCGATCCCGAGGACCGTCAGCACGATCGCCATGAGCGCCGCCCAACCGAAGCCGGGCCGCCGCAATGTCGCCAGCACGTCGTCGTTGACGCGCCGGAAGACGGTCGCCTGGGCCAGACCGGAAGCGCGACGGTTCACAGTCGAGGTCGAGTCTGGCATCGGTTAGGTCTCCATCGCCGACCCGGTCGGCTCGAGCGCCGCGTCGTTGGACGTGCGCTCGGTCACCTGTTTCAGATAGAAGCTCGCCGGCCGCGTGTTCAGTTCTTCGAGCACGCTGTAGGCGAGCGGCCCACGGGAGAGCTTCGAAACCTGGCTATCCGGATCCTTAAGATTGCCGAACACGATAGCGTCGGTGGGACACGTCTGCTGACATGCGGTCTGGAAGAACCCGTCCGGCACGACAGCTTCGAGATCTTCGTCACGAACGGCGTTCTTGGCAGCGTTGATGCGTTGCACGCAGTAGGTGCACTTCTCCATCACACCCTTCTCGCGCAGCGTCACGTCGGGGTTTAGCCCCCGATCCATCGGCTCTGGCCACTCGTAGGTGTAGTAGTTGAAGTACCGCACCTTGTAAGGGCAGTTGTTCGAGCAGTATCGGGTCCCGACGCAGCGATTGTAGACCTGAACGTTGAGCCCCTCCGGATTGTGGTACGTGGCGTAAACCGGGCACACTGGCTCACACGGCGCGGCACCACAGTGCTGACACATCATCGGTATGTGGCGGGTTCTCACGTGCCCGTTCTCTTCGCTCTCCAGGAAGCGTTCGATCCGAATCCATGACATTTGGCGACTCTGGGCCACCCGTTCGGGTCCAACGAATGGGATGTTGTTCTCGGCCGCACACGCCGCTACGCACGCGCTGCAACCGGTGCAAGCATCCAGGCTGATCGCCATGCCCCAGCGATAGGGGCTGTCAGGCGTGGCGTCCTCGGCGACACGGTCCACAGTCAGGGCCTCACCGTGACCGTCGCCGTTGTGGCCGCGCTCGACGTGAAGTGCCTTGGCCATCGGTATCGCCTGAGCGATCTCGCGATCGTGCTGGGTGTCCGACCCCTGATGCTTGAGCGGCGGGACCCACGCGCCGGTAGGAGTCAGCGTCACCCGAACACCCTGATAGATCGGCCCCCCGGCGTGTCGCTCGACATCGGCAGGCAGCAGCTCAACGGGGTTGACACCACCCTTGGCGAAACGACCCAGCGCGGTGTGGCCTCGGCCGAGCGGCATCGAAACGGTATCGGGCCGAATGCCGGCGTATGAGATGACCGGTGCCGTGACGCTCCCGTGGGGCGATGTGATGTTTACCACGTCGCCGTCCACGACTCCCAAACCGGTTGCTACATCCGGGTGCACTTCGATCCACGTTTGCCAACAGCTCGTGGTAACGGGATCAGCCAGCTCCTGAAGCGTCGGGCTGTTGGCCAACCGGCCGTCGTACATCGCCAGTTGCGGTTGAACGACGAGGTCAAACACGCCATCACCTTCGGGACCGTCAAAGACGACCGGACCAAAATCGAGCCCGTCGTCGGGGGCTGCCGATGTCTGCGTCGTCGGAACCGTCGTTGCTGCCTGCCAAACGCCCCCGGCCTTGAGCGCGTCGGCCCACGCCTTCTCGCTACCGGCAACATCGCTCCATGCCGACCGTAAGTAGTCGTACCAGTTTTCAGCCTCGACCGCCGGGGTACCCTCGTCACCCGCCATCACCCGCCCCACGTCGAGCATGACATCGGGCGTTGGGCGCGTATCAAACACCGGACGCATAGCGGGTTGGATCAGGCTCATGATGCCGTCCTCGGGCACCCAGTCGCCCCAAGACTCGAGCGGCGTGTGATCGGGCAGTAGCAACTGACAGTGGGATGCGGTCTCGTCGAGCACCGAGCTGAACGACACACGGAAAGGCACCTGATCCAAGGCATCCTCGAACCCGACGCTCGGCGGCAGCGAGAACACCGGGTTGGTGTGGGCCACCAAGAGCGCTTGCACCTCACCGCTGTTCATGCGGTTGGTGAGGTCGATCATCGAGCGGTACGCGCCAGGCACGCCGCCGGTGATCGCGACGTTTACCTGGAGAGTGTCGCCCACTGCGCCACCGGCTTGGTTCAACACGTTGACTGCGATTGCCGCAGCGGTCGCCCCGCGGTGTGCAGCGCCGATGCCGCCCGGCAGGGCCAGGCTGCGCTTCGATTCGAAGAGCTCCGCCAGATGTTCGATCGTCCCGGCATCCACGCCGGTCGCCTCCGCCGCCCGTGCCGGAGTCCAGCCAGCGGCGGGATCACCGGCGCCAAGCACGTTGGCCATGGCGAGCGCTACCAGATGCTCGGTACCGGGTCGCGCGGCTACCCACTCATCGGCGTTCGAGGCCGTCATCGACAGCCGCGGCTCGACGGCCACGAAGACCCCCTCACCGTCGGGTCGTACGGATTCCACGCCGCGGAAGGCGTGCATTTCGGACCACGCTCGTCCGTACCGAACCGGCGACACCCAGGTGCCAAGGAAATCCGCACCAAAGGAGATCACAAACTCGGCTCCCGCGATGTCATAGTCGGGCACGGCCGCGCGGCCGAACACACGACGGTTGGCCTCCAACACCGCTTCGTGCGCAAACGGCTCGTAGACGACACGCGTTGCACCAACCGCAGTCGCCCACTCATCGTAGAACCGGTCGCGCGTACCCGTCTCGAGACCGGTCAGCAGGACGATCGATCCAGACTCGACGCCCGCACCCCGGAGCCCTTCAGCCAGCTGCTCGATCCCGGCCGCCCAGTCGACCTCGACCTGCTCACCGTTCTCGATCCGGCGCGGCCCACGCAACCGATCGGGGTCGTAGAGCCGTTGGGTCGCCATTTGGCCGCGGGCGCACAGCTTACCCTGGTTGACCGGACTGTCGGGGTTGCCCTCGAGCTTGATGACACGACCGTCACGAGTCTTGACGTGCACACCGCAACCCGCGGGACATTCGCGGCATGTCGACGCATACCACGTCGGGATCCCCGGTGTAACGTCCTCGGGCGGCACCAAGTACGGGATCAGGGCCTGCGGCCCAACCTTCTGATCACAGGCGGTCATGGTTCCCGCCCCGGTGACCCCGACCAGCTTTAGAAACTCGCGTCGTTCCACACGCCGCCTACCGTCTTGCGTTTAATAGTGACACGCCGCACAATCGTCCGCTGCTTCTTCATCGCGATGACAATTCACGCACCACCCCATGGACAACGTCTCGACCTGGCTCACCTGCTCCATCGTCTCCACCTCGCCGTGGCACTCGACGCACTCCACCTCGGCCCGGATGTGTGGTTTATGACTGAATTGCACAAACTCTGGGACGCTGTAGACACGCACCCAGGAAATCGGTAATGAGTCGGTCCAAAACCCCACCAGCAGCTGAATTTGCTCTTGATACTCTGGTGTCGAACCACGGATAAAGCGGTGACAGCCCATGCATGTCTCGACGGATGGGATCCCGGCCTCTTCGGATTGGTCAGTCGCGAAGTGGCAATACGCACACTCCATCCCGTTGTCCGTGACGTGGACGTTGTGCATGAATGCAATGGGTTGGGTGGGACCTTCGGCCTGAGCCCGTCCACAAGCGGAGAGGACGGCGAGCACCGGGAGCGCAAGGAGGATTCGGATCGCGGCTGCTTGCACGGAGTCCCTGAGCTCCCAGTCAGGGGTTCAACGATGTCGCGACAAACCGATGGTGATGATGCGTCGAGAGCTACCGACGCAGATAGCCCTAGGAGTCAGAACTTGCGCAAATATGCGCAGTCGCCCCGCGGTGTCAAGGGAAGGTTCTCTCGGCCGGTGGCGGTCTCAGAGGGATTCCGAGAATTCCGCCTTATTTGGCTCGACGAGTCGCTCGTAGTCGGCGTACGAGATCTGAATCGTGTCCTGATGCGAGCCCGCGTTGAACGTGATCTTCTCGTCTTCCTCGAGCGAGCGATCGACGTACACCGGGAGATCGTACAGGTTACCGAAAGGCGCCATCGCGCCGGTTTCACAGTTCGGGAAGAGTCCCTTGAACTCGTCTTCCGTCGCCAACCTTAGCTTCTCGTTTCCGACGATCTTCTTGAAACTGGGAAGATCGATCTTGCGGGTCGCCGGGAGCACCGCCATAACGAACTCGTCGCCGTCGGTGAGCATCACCGTCTTGGCGAATTCCCGTCCCGGAACGTGCTCGGCGCCAGCCACCTCTTGCGCCGTGTACGCCGGCGCGTGGGTGTGGTGGATGTACCCCACCTTCTGCTCATCGAGCATCTGTTTGACACGATTGGTAACACTCACGCGAACCTCCTGGGAACATACTCAGAATCGACTCTTCAGCATCCTAGGAAATCTACGTCGGTTGGCAAATCATACCAGGCGTTAGCAGAGCTGCGTCCGGAAAATCCCTACGGGGCCCGTCGGCATTTTGGCGACACGACCCTGCGCGCCTTCCCTACAGACGAGCCAGAGACCACCAGGTTAGGGTGAGATAGCCGGTGCAAGAGGGGCTATAGTCCACCCCCGTTGACGCCGAACCGTGCCCGCTCAAAAAGGGAATGATGCGGAACCACGCCGCCAGTTCTGAACCGAGCGACGCGCTCAGGGTGGTGGCCTTCATACGCCGCGGTCCGCTGGTCGCAGTCGTAATCTTGCTCCTCGCGGTTCTGGCGATTTCATTCGTCCTTGGGCGTGAACCGGCGGTGCCACAACCGGTGGCGTTTAATCATCTCAAACACACCCAAGAACTGCAGCTAGCCTGTGACTTCTGTCATCAGTACGTCAACACGAGCGCACATGCGGGCCTCCCCAACGCTGAGACTTGCACAATGTGCCACCAGACTCCGCAGGGCACCTCGGAGGAGGCGGCACGAGTAACGCAGCTTATCTCGGATGGGGATCCTCTGACGTTCAATAAGCTGTTTCGCCTACCGTCTCACGTCTTCTACACGCATCGCCGACATGTAGGCATCGGCGAATTAGAGTGCGCGAACTGTCATGGAGCGATCGCCGACACCGAGCGTCCACCGGAGCGTCCCTTGGTCCAAATCGACATGGACCTCTGTATGAGCTGCCATCGTGAACATGAGGAAACGGTTGACTGCAATGCGTGTCATCGGTGACGCCAGATGAGCCTGGATCGACGTGAATTCCTGTGGGTAATGGGTGCCGCTGGTGCCGGATTAGCCGCGCAGGGATTGCCAGGTGTTTTCTGGACAGCCGATGAGATCCCCGATCTCGGGTGGACCCCGGGCCTCGAGAGCCAACTCAACACTTCGTGCCTCATATGTCCGGCGCGTTGCGGCGTTCGAGCTCGCATCGTCGATGGGCATCTGGTCAGGCTCTTTGGCAACCCCATGCACCCCATGAGTCAAGGCGGTGTGTGTCCGCGAGGGATCGCCGGTGTGCAGATGCTCTATCACCCGGAGCGACTCGGCTCACCGATGGTACAGGATGGTTCACGTGGTAGCGACGAGTGGCGGCCGATCACACGGGATGAGGCGATCGCGGTTATAGTCGAACGCCTCCAAGCGATTCGAGCAGACAGTAGACCCGAGGCGCTGGCACTGCTCGCCGGATACTGTGCTGGCAGCATGCAGGAACTGTGGGGCCAGTTTTTGCGGGCGTTCGGGTCACAAAACTACGTACACGACGATTACGCCGACGGAACCGATTCAATTATGAATCTGGTACACGGCATAGCGCGACAACCAAGCTTCGATCTCGAACGAGCCAACCTTGTGCTTTCCTTCGGTGCTCCCCTATTCGAGGCCTGGTGGTCGCCCCTTCAAGCGTTCACGGCGTTCGCCGACCCCCAGGAAGCGAACGGGCAACGTCCGCGGTTCGTTCAGATCGACACTCGGTTCTCCCGCACCGCGGCACGGTCGCAAGAGTGGGTCGGAATCCGTCCCGGCACTCACGCTGTCTTGGCGCTCGGCATCGCGTACATACTGATCCGGGATGAGCTCTTTGACGCCGGGTTTGTAGCCGATCACGTAACCGGGTTCGAGGACTACATCGATCAAGGAGGACGGCCTCGGGAAGGGTACCGTTCGATCGTGTCGCGCAATTACCGAACAGAAGAAGTGTCGGCGATTACCGGCGTACCGGTGGAGCGGATCACCTCGCTGGCCAAAGCGTTCGCGGAGAACCAGCCGGCCGTCGCGGTCTTTGGTTCAGACGTGACACTGGCCCCCAACGGATTGCTCGCCGGTTTGGCCGTCCACAGCCTGAACGTGATCACCGGACGCATCAACCGCCCTGGCGGGATCCTATTCGGGGACGATCCACCGCTGGCACCTCTCGCTCCGTTGGTGTACGACGAAGTGTCCCGGCAGGGTGAACAATGGGATCGTGCCGCCAACGGCAATTTTCAATTCGGGGTCGGTAATCAGGCCATCGAGTTTGCGACCTCGATCGCTAGCGGGACAACCCCTTCGATAGAGGCCCTGCTCCTCTATTACGCCAACCCCCTAGCTTCGACGTCACACCCCGAAGCATGGTCAGCGGCGCTCGAGAAGATCCCGTTCGTTGTCAGCTTCTCACCATTTCTTGACGAATCCACGCGCCACGCAGATCTGGTGCTTCCGGATCTATTGCCGTATGAGCGCTGGCAAGATGGGCCGACCCCTGCTTCGTACCCGTATCCGGTGTGGGGCCTTGCTCAGCCGCTGATCGATCCGCATGAAGGCGGCACCCACACCGGTGATGCGCTTCTCGCGGTCGCGCACGGCCTGGGGGGCAGCGTCGCCGAGAGCCTGCCGTACGACGATTTCGAGACGCTTCTCAGGGATCGAGCCCGTGGATTGTTTTCCGCGCAGCGGGGCATGATATACGGCAGCGAATTCGAGCAGCGGCACCATCGCCAGATGGAAGAGCGTGGTTGGTGGCTGGCCGAGCACGCAGACTTCGATTCGTTTTGGGAACGCCTCATCGAGCGTGGCGGCTGGATGGACCCACAGTATGACGAAACAGACCCCGCCCGTTTGTCCCGAACTGCCAGCGGAAAGGTCGACCTGATCCCCGCCGCTCTACTGCAGGCACTCGATGCGGAGGAGCGCAACCGCAGGCCACACATAGACGTGACCAGCGAATACCCTGGCGAAGAGGAAGGCTTTCCTTTTCGCCTGATCCCCTATCGCGTCTCAACCCTCACCTCAGGCACTCTCTCACTCGAGCGCTGGATAGCAGAGGTGCCGGGGATCTTCCCTCACGTTTATTGGGACCCCTGGGTCGAGGTCAACCCCGAGACTGCCCACTCGTTGGATCTCGACGACGGTGCGATGGTATGGATTGTGTCCGCCCGTGGAAGGTATCGGGCTCACCTCAAGGTCTTTTCGGGCACCGCGCCCGAGAATGTCTGTGCACCCTACGGACTGCGGCATCCAGACGGTGAGCTAGCGAATCCCCTCCAACTCCTCGCTGACTCGGCTGACCCGCTGACTGGATTGCCGAGTTGGCATTCTACCCGAGTGCGCCTCGAAAAGGCCTAGGACGGAGAGCGATGACGCGCTGGGGAATGGTAATCGACCTCGATCGGTGCACCGGATGCGCGGCGTGCGAGTTGGCGTGCAAGAGCGAGAACAACATCGCCACGGTCCCCCCGGATCAGGCCAAATTGGGGCGCACCCTAAGCTGGATGAAGGTCCAAACGAAGGTTGAGGGAGAGTTCCCCGATAACTCCATGCACTTCTTCCCTCGACCCTGCATGCACTGCGACAACCCTCCATGCATCAAGGTGTGCCCGGTCGAGGCGACGTATATCGACGATGAAGGACTCGTCGGACAGATCTACCCACGCTGTATCGGCTGTCGCTATTGTGCCAACGCGTGCCCCTACACGGTCAAATACTTCAACTGGTACGGACCCGAGTGGAGCGATTCGGAGCGTCGGCACCTCAACCCAGATGTTTCTGTGCGGCCAAAGGGGGTCATCGAGAAGTGCACCTTCTGCCATCATCGTCTACAAAAGGCCAAGGAAGATGCACGCGCCGAGGAACGTGAGCTGAGGGAGCAGGACTACCAGCCGGCATGTGCAGAGGTCTGCCCCACCAGTGCGATCATCTTCGGTGACTTGGAGAACCCAAATCATCGGGTAGCAGAGTTGAAGGAGGATCCTCGGGCGATGCGACTCATGGAAGAACTGGGAACGCAACCGAAGGTCCACTACTTGAGAACGAGAGAGTGACGTGTCGCCTGAAGCATCGGAGAAGCTGGCGGAGTTGACAGAAGACGAGCGAGCCTTGCTGAGGCCGCTCGTCGAGACCTCCAAGCGTTTCTATATCTTGGCTACGATTCTAGCGCTTGTCGTCCTATGGGGGATTGTCGCCTACTTTTTGCAGGTTCGCTTCGGGCTCGGTCGAACGGGACTAAACCGGCCTGAGTACTGGGGCATCTACATCATCAATTTTGTTTTCTTTATTGGCATCAGTCACGCCGGCACGCTGATCTCGGCGATCCTCCGCGTCAGCAAGGCGGAGTGGCGACGGGCAATCACCAGGTCGGCCGAGCTCATTACGGTTCTGGTCATCGGCTTTGGGGCGATTCAACCGATCATTGATCTCGGCCGACCCGACCGGGCGCTGAACATCATCTTCAATGCGCAAATAAGTTCGCCGCTTCTCTGGGACGTAGTGAGCATCGGCTTATACTTCGCCGCCTGCACGACCTACCTATACGTCCCGATGTTGCCGGATTTGGCGCGTATTCGGGATCTAGGCATCAAGGCCCCCCGTCTGTATCGATTCCTCGCGGCGGGTTACACCGACACACCCTCGCAGCGGGCCCGTCTCGAACGCGTCATCGGGGTCTTGTCGATCCTCGTGATTCCGATCGCCGTCTCGGTACACACCGTGATCGGCTGGATTTTCGCTATGACGCTGCGGCCGATGTGGCACAGTACGATCTTCGGACCGTATTTCGTGATGGGGGCGATCTACTCGGGTATCGCCGCGATCTTGGTCGCAATGGTAATTCTGACGCGGGTATACCATTTGGAGAGGTACTTCAAGCCGGTGCACTTCGATTACCTAGGCCGTCTTCTTCTTCTGTTCAGTCTACTGTGGTTCTATTTCACCTTCGCCGAGTATTTAACCGTCTTCTACGGAGCAGAACCGGCGGAGATGCGGACCTTTTGGGCCAAAGTCACCGGACCGTTCGCGATCCCGTTCTGGACGATGGTAGCTGGATGTTTTGTGATCCCGCTGACGCTGATGGCCCGTCGCGCAACGCGCACGCCACGCGGGACGCTCGTCGCGGGTACCGCCGTGTTGATCGGTATGTGGCTTGAGCGGTTCAATATCGTTGTACCGACGTCAGTGAACCCGATCTGGGAGCTCGAGACGTTGGGACGCTACCTCCCGACTTGGATCGAGCTTTCGATCATGGCGGCTACCTTCGCCGGGTTCGTGCTACTTTACATGATCGCGACCAAGTTTATCCCGATCGTTTCGATCTGGGAGATAGAGGAAGGGCGCGAGCTGTCGGTCACCGAGGTTTCTGAGCGTGTGGCCGGCTACCTGCCCGAATCAGCGAGCACGACGGTTGGAGGTGAACCATGATATCGCTGCGACGTTGCACATGCTCGAAAACGGTCGCGGCAGCTGCAACGGTAGTTTGCTGTGCGTTGACCACTTTACACGACGCCCGAGCCCAGACGACTGACTTTTTCCCCGGTGATCCGGTGGCAGGCCGCCGCATCTTCGTTGAACGTGACTGTGCGCAGTGCCATTCGATCTGGGGGAACGGCGGTACCCTGGGTCCCGATTTCGCCGCTGTTGGGGCCGGCCGCAGCCTGCAGCAGTTGGCGGGTCTTTTCTGGAACCACACGCCCCGAATGATCGATACGGTGCGTGACCGGGGGTTCGAGTGGCCCCAGTTCACCGAGGAGGAGCTGACAGATATCATCAGCTACATCTACTACGTAAAGCTGTTCGATGAAGTAGGAGACCCCGATCTCGGAGAGCGCTGGTTCCGCGAGAAACGTTGTGCAGCATGTCATTCGGTAGGAGGTCGAGGCGGCAGAAGGGATCGCCCGCTGGACGAATACGCACGTTACATCGCTCCTATATCTCTAGCCCAGGGAATGTGGAACCGCGGCCCCACGATGCAGGCGATGCAAGCAACCACCGGTGTCCCAATGCCGACGTTTCTTGGGCGCGAGCTCGCCGATATCCAGGCCTATCTGCGGCAAGCGTCAAACATGCGGGATCGCCAAGTGGTTCTTCTCCCGCCCCCCGACCCCAACCGAGGTATGCAGCTATTCTCGTCAAAGGGGTGCACCGCTTGCCATGGTCGGCGTGGTCGCGGGACTTCTTTTGGTCCCGATCTCCGCCAAGCCACCCAGCGGTTACGGGTGTCCGAGATCGCCGGACAACTGTGGAACCACTCGGCACGGATGGCGGCGGCCATGAGAGGGCGCGGGATCTCCTTCCCACGTTTCGAGAACACGGAAATGGCCGACGTCATCGCTTTCCTATACTACTTGCGGTTCTACGAGACCGAAGGTGATGTGAGAAGGGGCGAACAGCTTTACGTCGAAAAGGGTTGCACCAGCTGCCACGCTACCGACGGGACACCGTCTGTCGGACCCGACCTGTCACAAGCGGAGTCCGTCCTCACACCACTCGGTTTAGCAACCGCCATGTGGGATCACGCTCCGGCGATGTACGACCTCACCCAGGTTCAACGCGTGGAATGGCCGGTTTTCGAGGGCGACGAGATGCAGGATCTTGCGGTTTATCTACACTCGCTCGCATCGGAGCGGGCTGCGGTAGAGCACAGCAGCGTCGACCCTGAGGATTAGCTGGCGTTCATTCGCTTGAAGCCCCTACCTGGCTTCCCAGGTAAGCGGCGATCTCCTCCGATTGCTCATCGGTCAAAGGCTCCACGCCCATTACTGCCATGTTGACTTGCATCCGGACGACGACGCCGTTCCACTCAGCAGCGGTGTGAGCAGCGGGCGAAGGTGTGTCATGACAGATCGAGCACTGCTCGACGAACAGGTCGGCACCCGGCCCATCGGTGAGCTCGCCCGGCGAGGCGGCCCGAATCGAATGTCGCTGCATGTAGGCTAGCAGCGTATCGGCATCTTGAGGCGACGGGAGCTGGGTCGAAGTCATCCCGTCCAACAAGATCTCGCCCACCAAGCCCTCGGTAAGTGGACCGCCCATTCGATTCTCGAGTGTTTGGGCGCGCATCAGCATGCCGCGCACTAGGATCGGCCACTCGGCCGCGGTGTGCATCTGCGGCACCGGGATCCAATGACACTGAACGCAGTACGCGCTAACGAGTTGAGCGCCCCGCGAGTTCGGTTCGGGGAGATTCTCTGGCTTGAAGCTCGACGGTGGCAGGCCGGTTCCGATCGAGCTGATCATTCGCCATCGCTGGCCCCGGCCGAGATCGGCGGTCGGCGTCCCCCCGAGCTCCGTCAGCAGGCTGTCCACGAGCGCCAGGTCCAATGACGGTTCTGAAGATTCTGGCGGCGAACAACCGCCGAAGACGAGCATTACCAATAACAACGCCCATGCCACTCGTGTAACACTCGTCATCGCTTCCCTCCTCGAAGGAGACACAAATCGCGGTTCCACGTGTCTCCAGTCTATCTCGTTCTTCGCGGTTTGTGTAGTTCCGAATGTGGGGAGAGCCTGGAATTCGCGTGTAGGAAAGAACGGAAGTGGGAGAGCCCGGCGCGGTGAGCGCCGGGCCCAACCGCTAGGGGCCTTCTTCCGGATCTCGTTCGAGCTCCTCAAGCTGCTGTCGCAGCCGCTCAACCTCCTGTTCGAGCATCTCCAAGCGTTCCCTCAGATGTTCTTCGGCATGTTCGAGCTCGCGCTCAATGCGCGGTTCCATCTCGCGCAACTTCTCGTCGAGCTCTCGACGGTGGTCATCAAGTCGGCGACGATGGATCTCGATTCGCTTCTCGATCTCTTTCCGATCCGGACCCCGGATCTCGAAGTCGTGCTCGATCCGCTCGTCGTCCCCGTCGTAACGACGGATCCGTATTCTGCCGGGCACAGCGCGATACTCGGCCTTTTCGATCATCTCGACGATTCCGGCCAGCCATTCGCGCCCGGCATCGTCAAACGCGTGCGGCTCACCATCGACCTCGTACTCGTGGACCAACTCGCCTTCACGGGCCGCTGTCACTTCGATTCGGCGCTTGATCTCGCCGCGATTGTCTTCGACTTCGAATCGGCCTTCGGGCGAGATCGACTTGACCTGCCCGTCTTCGAACTCGACATCGCCACGGATCTGGATCCGAAGGTGCTTGCCGAGACCGGACAGCACGCGCATCGCGCCACCGCCCGGTGTCTGGAACGCAAAACCGAGCTCCTTGAGCTCTTCCAGGTCTTCCATGATCTCGATGTCCGGCATATGAAAATCTTCCATCTCGAGCGGCTCGAGCTCTTCCACCCACGCCTCGATCCCCTCCAGCTGCTCGGCCAGATGCCCGAACGGTGGGACCACGACGTCGAACTGATAGGCCGGATCGTCACCGGGACCAATCCACACGTACTCGCGTGTGCGCTGGGAGCGCTTCACTTTTTCGCCATCGTCGTCGTCCCCGGTGACGCGTTCATCGTCGACGTCGATATCGGGTTCCTGGGGGGCTACCCGATCTACATCGCGATCGTCGACGACCTGATCCTCGAGCGCGACCCCTGGTGTCGAATCCGGCTACCCGCGGCGACCAACCGCGACACCCGTTCTTCGAGCCGCGTCCCTTGCTCCGCCATGCCGGGCACCGCCACCGGACGAGCCCGACGAATCCAGGAAGCCACTTCGACCAGACAGCGCGCTAGCGCATGCCCCTCACCGACCAACTCGACGGCAGCGCGATCGCACTCCTCTTCGGCCGCGGTGCGAATCGCTCGCGCGGCGATAAAGTTGAGGGGCTGGAAAAAGAACGCGCTCTCGAATGCCAGCACGGCGATCAACCACTCCGGATCGCGGCGCTCGATGTGCGCCAACTCATGCGCAAACAGCGCCTCCATAAGGGGTCGATCGAGCTCCTCCAGCGCACGTTCGGGAATGCAGATCTCGCGTCCGCCGAGTGCCACCGGACTGGCCAACGTCGAGGACGACGAAAGAGAGACCGGGTTTTCAACGCCGGCCGCGCAGCAGACGCGGTCGAGGAGCGCAATCGCGGTGCGATCGGTGACCGGCTCGCGATCGCTGATCTCGCGCTCGAAGCGGTGTCGTCGCCAACCCCGGACCAGACCCAACCCGAGCGCGATCGCAAGCCACAATGCGATCAATCCGACCGACCACGGAACCCCATCAAAGGTGGAATCGACTCGGCCTGCTGGGGCGATCGGGGCAGGGTCGTCGATCGCGTTCTTCGGGACTGCCGGAAGCACCTGCTCCGCCGTGGCCAGTGGCAGCACGAACAACTCGACCTCACCGACAGCTGGATCGGGACCACTGCCTCAGCCGCCGGCCAGCGCAAGGTGAACGTGCCGAGCGGTCCGATGGCCGGCAAACTGGCAGTCACGACACCACCGACAAGCGCCATCTTCCACATCGTCTCGCGGGCCTGGGCCCCGAGTCTGAATCTCGACGTCAAGAACCAGGCGGTGCCCAGAAAGAGCGTGCTGTGCAAC
>JBDHIC010000013.1:0-16000 GCA_039589035.1 Gemmatimonadota bacterium
AATGCCAAAAATAGTCAGTTCTTACCTCATTCGATAGGTTCTGGCCGTTGAGTTTTTGCGCTTTCGTCTTTAACCTCCCTATATACACACCAGTTCAAGCCGAGATTTCAATGGCTCAACCCCACCGGGGGTAGTTATGAGACACTTTAGTTGGAGCATCGCGATCCTTGCCGGACTTGCGGTTTTTGTCGGCACAGCAGACTTGGCCCAGGGTCAGGGCACCGGTCGCATCACTGGCGTGGTAACCGAGGCTGCGTCGGGTGAGGGCGTCGGAAACGTCCAGATCGCCGTTGAAGGAACCGGGCTCGGGACCGTGAGCGGTCAACGCGGCACGTTCTCGATCGCCAATGTCCCCGCCGGCGAACAGACCCTCGTTTTCAACATCCTTGGTTACGAAACCCAGCGCCAGTCGGTTACCGTCGAAGCCCACGGTCGTTGGCGCTTCGCGTCGACCGACACGAATCGTAGAGGCACCGGCCGCGGTGAGCGTTGTCTCCGGCGAAGAGCTCCAGCGGCAAGCGTTGCACGGTCAACTCCCCAAGCTGTTCCAGAGCAAGCCCGGGATCGATGTTGTTCAGAGCGGCGTGCAAGATTTCAACATCAACGCGCGGGGCTACAACTCATCGCTCAATCGCCGGGTACTCGTCCTGCAAGACGGCATCGACCGATCCCTCGGGTTCCTGCAATCACAGGAGTGGACCGCGCTTTCGATGCCGCTCGAAGACCTAGGCCGACTCGACTTCGTCCGTGGCCCGGGCTCGGCGCTCTACGGCGCAAATGCGTTTAGCGGCGTGCTCAACATCACCACGCCGGCCCCCGGAGACATCATCGGCAGCAAACTGTCGGCCAGCGGTGGCCAGCGTGAGACGAGCCGCGTCGACTTCCGACACGCCGGTGAATCTCAAACCGGCAAGTGGGGCTACAAGGGGAACATCGGATTCTCGGCCGTGGGCAATTCGTTCTCCGAGTCCCGAACGTTTTCAGACGCGGTCGGCGACTGTGGAGGGCCGGGAACGGACTGCCAGTTCGAGTACGGTCCGTTGCCGACGGAGGTCGCACCCATCGACGAGGACGCGATCAACATGCTTTACGGCAGCGCGCGCCTCGACTACAACCTCGACAACGGGTCGGTGTGGTCGGTCGAAGGCGGATCAACGCACGTCGAGAACGAGATCTTCGTAACCGGTATCGGACGAGTTCAAGTCAATGGCGCCAACCGCCCGTGGTTCCGGAGTCAGTACGCCTCCGAGCGATTCACCGTGATGGGGTGGTACAGCGGGCGGCGCAGCAACGACCCTGGCGAAGGCGGCAACAACCAGACCGCACTGGCGTCAGGGCGCGAGCTGCGAGAGGTGTCGGACATCTTCCACCTCGAGCTACAGGGCAACGTCACCGCTGACGACGGCGCGTTCCAACTGGTAGGAGGCGTCTCGAACCGCTGGTACTCGGTCGATACCGAGGAAACGTTGATGGACGACAAACAGGACGACACGATCACCAGCGTGTTCGGCCAGGCCGAGTACCAGTTCAACCCGATGTTCACCGGTCTGTTCGCGCTGCGGTACGATCACTTTTCGGTGATCGACACAGACAAGGTCGCCCCCAAGGCGGCGATCGTCCTGTCACCGGACGTGAACAACTCGATCCGGTTCACGTTCAACCAGGCATACCAGATCCCGAACTACTCGGAGCTGTTCCTCAACGTGCCCGCCGGAGCACCGGTCGACTTGACGCCCCTCCAGGCGGGGATCGAAGCATCGGTCGCTCAAGCCACAGGCTGCCCGGCGGCACCAACCTGTGTGCCCGCACTCCCTCTGAACTTCAGTTCCACAACGCCGGTACTTGCGCGCGGCAACGACGATTTGGATGTCGAAGAGCTAACCGGGTACGAGGTAGGCTACAAGGGGGCGTTTGGCGGGGGCCGGGCGTTCTTCACCGTGGACGTCTACTTCAACCAGATCGACGATTTCGTCACCGATCTCTTGCCGGGCGTGAACCCTGACGACTTCGCCCCGTACCAGCTGCCAACCGGTTTTGGCCCTGGCGAGCCGTTGGAACCGCTCGCGTCGACCGTACTGGGGGGAATTCAACAGGCCTTGGGACCTCGAGCTGCCGCATTCACCAACTTGGCTGATGGCACTCCGGCGTTTGTGGTGTCGTACACCAATGCCGGCGAGGTCAGCGAACAAGGCGTTGAGTTCGGTCTCTCGTTTCTCGCAACCCCGAACCTCGAGGTCGACCTCAACTTCACTTACTTCGACTTCGAGATCGACGACAACACGAGCACCGAAGGGGCCGAGATTCCGGAGGACGAGCTGCTCCCGAACACGCCCGAGACCAAGGGCAACATCGGCATTACGTACAGCCAACCGGATCGGTTCCACGCTGGTGTCAAAGTCCACATGCAAGACGCGATGGATTGGGCGGCCGGCATCTTCGCGGGCAGCGTCCCCGGTTACGTCACGGCCGATCTGACCGGTGGATTCAACGTCACAGAGAACGCCCGGGTCAACCTGGTGTGGACAAACGTGCTGGACAAAGAGCACTACCAGATCTACGGTGGCTCGATCCTCGGATCCCGCGCCATCGGCGGGGTGACCTTCACGTTCTAGCAAAAAGGAAGCGCGCGGCCATACGGCCGCGCGCTTCACACCGTGGTCGGGGAGACAGGATTTGAACCTGCGACCCCTACGTCCCGAACGTAGTGCTCTACCGGGCTGAGCTACTCCCCGACGGTGGGAACCGCAAAATACCCGCTACTCCTCTTCGCGGCCAAAACGTGAGATCAATAGGGTCACGGTACCACCCGCCAGAATCAGTGCTATCGCCCCGGCGACCTGGGACGATACGGGCGCAAAAAAGGTCGTCGGATAATCCTCGGCATCGAGCTCGCCGATGTTGTCCGCGGTAACGACTTGGCCCTTGATGATCGTCTCTCCGAGTACCGGATCCACCGGTCGCTGGAACGGCCACAAGCCCACCACCGCCCCGAGCAGCAATCCAAGCAGCACGCCGAGCGTCGGCTTTGCGTGCTGCGCCAAGAGCCACCGCAGTAAATTGCTGACCACCACCACGCCCACGACGACGCCGATCCCGACGGGGAGGAGCACACGCAGCGCGGGTTCCATGGCGGCAGTGAAGTCGCGCGCCTCGAGCGCCAGCTTGAAAGCGTCGATCGCCGAGAGGATCGGGATGTACTGCCCCAAGACGAGCAACAGGTAACCCCCGCTCACCCCCGGCAGGATCATCGCGCTGGCACCTGCAACGCCAGCGACAAGCAACATGACCGTGTTCCCCGCGGCCGGGCCTGCGGTCGTGGTACTACTCTGTTGGAGAATCGCCAGAACCGTCATCGCCCCCAACCCCGCCACCGCTCCGATCCACATCGCCCGAGTCGGCGGGCGCACCATCCGCCAGACGACGGGGACCCCGCCCAGCGTCAACCCGATAAAGAGGCTGTACATGATCCAGCGGTGGTGTACGACAAGCTCCTTGATCGCGCCGGCGAATAGCAACACGGCGATCAGTGCCGCGCCGACGACCGTCGCCAGTACGACCACCGAGGAGCGCACAAACCTCAGGGTCGAGACCTCGGCCACCGCACGCACAAAACGCGGGTACACGCCAGCCGCCAGCAACATCGTGCCGCCGCTGATGCCGGGTACCAGATTGGCCAACCCCATCAGCACGCCGCCGACTGCGCCTCGCACCGCCAACAAAGGGAGCCGGACCGTCCTCAGTCTTCCCCCCGTAGTGATACGTCTTCCCAGCGCTTAAGATCGGGGATCGCGCGATGGTTGGTGAGATCGAGCTGGATCGGGGTAATTGAGATGTAACCCGCCTGGACCGCCAAGAAGTCCGAACCTTCAGGCCCCTCCCAAGTTGGAGCGCCACCGCCGATCCAGTAGTACGTCTTGCCGCGGGGGTCGACATCGGTCACAATCGGGTCTTCGTACGTCCGCTTGCCGAGCGAGGTCACCTTGGTGCCCCGGACCTCCGCCGGATCGCGATCGGGCAGATTGATGTTGAGCAACGTATTTGAAGGGAACGTCGTATCAACCGACCCGCTCACGATTTCCTCGGCCAGTCGCCGCACCACCGACTCGTACCCGTCGATCCATCGCTCGTTACCCTGCGAGAGCGAGATCGCGATCGACGGGATGCCGAGCAGTGTTCCCTCCATGGCCGCCGACACCGTGCCCGAGTACAGAACATCCTCACCCATGTTTCCGCCGTGATTGATACCGCTGAAGACGAAATCGGGCTGCCGCTCCAAGACAGCGCTCACGGCCAACATCACGCAATCGGTCGGTGTGCCATCCACGTGATACTCGTTGTCGCCGGTTTGTCGAATCCTGAGTGGGTTGTGCAGCGTCAAGGAGTGGCTGGTCGCCGACTGCTCGCGATCAGGCGCTACGACGACTACCTCCCCGACGCGATCGAGCGCCCGAGCCAGAGCTTTGATCCCCGGAGCCAGGTAACCATCATCGTTGGTAACCAGGAATAGCATCCTAAGCGGGGCGCAGCGGCTCGATCAACACATCGAACACGCCGCCACAGATCGCGGGGCTCCACGAGAAAAGATCTGCGGTCAGATCCACGCGCACCAGCCGTGGTTGGCCGTCCGCCAACGCGGCAGACGCCTCGGTCATCACCTCGGCCTCGCCGCACCCACCGCCGATCGTGCCGATCGCGCCCGACTCGGGGTCGATCACCATCTTGCTCCCTACCCCACGCGGCGTCGATCCGCGCGCGCGGACGATCGTCGCCAATGCAACCGACCGTTGCTCGCGCGAAGCATCCGTAAGCGCAGCTAGTATGGCTCTCGATTCGCTCATGGTCCTTCCGTGGTGGAGTCCGACAGGGCACCAACGTACTTGATCACGTTGGAAACGTCGCGCAGCGGCTGACCGGTCCCGCCGCGTGCCCGGAGCACGATCTCGGCGGCCACCGCGACCGCGATCTCAGCCGGCGTTTCGGCACCTAAGTCGAGTCCCAGCGGAGCGTAGACGCGAGCCAGCCACTCGGCATCGACCCCCTCGCCGGCGAGTTGCTCATACGTCGCCTTCACCCGCCGCCGGCTGCCGATCATCCCAACGTACGCCGGTTGGACGTCACCTTTCGCCAACACCAACATGCAATCGTAATCGTATCGATGACCGCGGGTGACCATGACGATGTGGGTTCGGTCGTTGATCGTTATCCCCGCGAAGGGATCGTCGAAGTCAGCGACGAGCACTCGATCTGCGTCCGGAAAACGTTCCGTTCTGGCGAAGTCCGGTCGATCGTCGAGCACCGTCACCCGGAACCCGAGTAACGCCCCAAGCCTCGCGAGCGGAACCGCGATGTGACCCGCGCCGATGATTACCAGCTCCGGCTCGGGCGCCATCGTCTCGACGTATACCTCGACGTCGAAGCCCGGAATCGTGACGCACATCGCGCTCTCGGCACCGCTCGCCAAAAGAGCCTGTACGGCTGATGTCAGCGTTGCGTCTCCGAGGTCGCCGTGGAGCTGCTGACCATCCCAAACCAGCCGCTGACCCATGAGCTCGGTTTGTCCCGGCGCCTCGACTACCACGGCGTGGACAGTCGTTCGACCGTCGTCGAGCGCTTGTGCCGCAAGTCGAGCGGCCTCAGTCAGCCCGATCGTCTTCATAGGGGTCCGACCTCGCGATCTTTGAAAATCTTCCTCAGCGCTCCGCGATTGACGCCACCATTGAGGTTCTGGTCTGCATCGATGATGGCCCTTGCACCTCTGGCGAAGGTCGTGAATCCGTCCTGCTGAAAGTGGCTCTCCACAATCAGACGATCGGCCTCTTCGCCGCCGAGCTTGTTTCGCACCTGCCACAATGTCGCCGACCAAATCTCACCGTTGTTGTGCTCGTCATCTTTCTTTCTGAAGTCGGCGTACGTCCAGTCGTTGTCCACGCGGCGCAGGCAGGGCGGATCCAGACCGTCCGCCAACCCAATCAGCAATCCGTCCCACGTGATGACACAAGGCTGATACCGCTCCGGCTTTTCATCGGCGAAGATGCTCGCCGCGAAATAGTCCCCAAAACCTTCACCCATCGCGGCTGCTTCCTCCGATTGCCCGAAATCCGGTATGATCGCATCCTGCAATGCGTGACCAAGCTCGTGCACGATCGTCTCCCCGTCTTCGGCGTCATCGATGCTGCCGATTCCAAACGTCAACAGCTTGTGCCACGGGCTGTACCAGGAATCGTCGTCGCGCGTACCATTCACATTCACCCGTACCGGTGCGCGAAAGATGGCGCGCTTCCCACGAAACCCGAGCCGCTCGAGGTAGCGGATGGCGCTGTCGATATGATGGTAGACCATCACCTCTTCAAACCCCTTATCGGTCGAATCGAACAGGAACTGGTGACCGGTACGCCGCACACGACGCTTAGACCCCGTTGGGCGAGTCGTGACTCGCTTACCCTCCAGGTACCCGTTCCCGGCGAGGCCCCAGAGGGACACGGTCTTGTAGGCCGCACTCGGCGGTCGACGCGGACGTAGCTTCTCCGTCAACAAGGTCTCGTGACCATCGATGGCGGTCACGGGACTGGGTTCGAAGACGCGAGCCCGACCACGAACAGCTGCAGCGAGATTGTCGCACTTGCTCAACATGCGACCGGTCTTGGCATTGACGTAGACGATCCACTCCTCGACCGGCCGGCTGCGTTCCAACCGCACACGGCAAGCCGGAATGAGCCGGGCCCCCTTGGGAAACCACATCTCTTCGACGTCCTGGACTCGAACCCGACGTCGGTTGCGGCTCAGGCAACAACGCGCGCGGCGGATCAAATCCTCCTCCGGAAGTCGAAACTCCGCTTTGAGCGGCAGGAACTCGCTCGGCATGGCTCGGTTCTTGGTGAGATAGACGCGATCGTCGTTCCCGACGTGTACCGTGACATAGGCTCGGTGAACCCGTCGGCCAAAGTGAATCTGCTGAAAGATGACATGATGCGCGCCGAGGCTCGGGATGACTTTTTGAAGCTCGAGGCCCGAGATGTTGTCAGCCAACCCCAACACATCGGCGTTGGCACGCAGAAACGCCTCCGCGATGTCGGCCGAGCGACCCTTGCCCCGTGGCGAGCGAAACCCCCAAAGCTCCTTTGGTGTCCCGTAGAACTCCCCCGAAACCGTCTTGTAGGACCCTCTTCTCAGGCGTCGCATCGTCGCCGCTCCAACTCTCGTTCGTAATCCTCCGGCGTGTCGATGTTGGTTCGCACGGCGGGATCGTCGACCGACACGTGATCGATCTCGGTTGCATGCCGCCGCACCACCGTGCGCGTCCCTTCCGGTAGATGAGGCTCGGCCAACTCGTCCCAGATCGAGCGCTCCAGCACGATCGGATGACCCGGCCGATCCTCGAACACCGGCCGCACGATGAGCGAAGCGCGCGATTCGAAGGCGTCCAGCAACGCCGTCACCGTCGACTCTCGCACCACGGGATGGTCGACCGGCAGTACCACCGCCGCCCGAGCGTCCTTGGGCGCGGCGTCCAGACCGATCCGCAGCGAATCGATCGGCTCGGACTCTGGGTTCGAATTTTCGACCCCGCGAGCACCGGTCGATTCTGCGATTTCCCACATCGCCGGCGCAGAGTCGGATGGTGGGAGGACGACGACGACCGAAGCGCAGCCTCCGCTCAGCAACGCCGTGATCGCACGCTCGAGAAACGTCTGGCCGTCGATCTTGAGGAGTGGTTTGGGCTCACCCATCCGCTGCGAGCGTCCGGCCGCCAGCACGATCCCCACCACCGACCGCGGCCGGCTTGTCATCGGCGGCTCGCGAGATCCTCGAGCGCGCACCGGACGGTCGGGCGGATCATCTCCTTCCGCCAGTACAGCGTAAAGTCGGTGTTGTCGAGCGGTCGCCCGGTCTTCCAGGCCAGCTCGGCGGCCTCGTCGATTACTTCCGCCGATAGCGACGAACCGACCAGCGACTGCGCCGCGGACTCGACGACCACCGGCGATGACGCGACTCCACCGAGAACGATTCGCGCGCCCTGGACGACACCGTCGGCATCCAGCTCGGCCCACGCACCGACCCCCAGAACCGGGAAGTCGAACGCGCCGCGTCGACGCACCTTTCGATAGCTCGATCGCCAACCGTTCGGGTGCGGCAGGTGGATCCGCGTCAGCAGCTCGTCCTGTTGCTTGGACAGATAGAGGATCCCGTCATCGTGGTAGAGACCCTCGATCGGGATTGAGCGCTCGCCATCCGGCCCGACGAGGTCGACGGTCGCCCCCATCGCCACCAACAGCGGCACGGAGTCGGCCGACTGCACTGCCCAGCACCGAGGCGACTGCGGCGCGACCCAGCACACCTCGCCGTCTTTCTTCATGCAGAAGTCGATCGACTTCCGCCATTCGTAGTTCTGGTCGTAGTAGTTGCAGCGCGTGTCGAGCAACACGTTGCCGCCGATCGTTCCCATGTTCTGGAGGATCGGCGTTGAAATGAGGTGCATCGTCTCGGCCAGTGCGGGATAACCGACCTGCACGTCGGGGTGGGTCGCGACCTCGGTCAACGTGGCGGTGGCGCCGATCGAAACTACGCCGTCCGCACCCCTCACGATGCGACGCAGCTCGTCGATCGCGTGCAGCGCGATAACAACGGACGGCTCTTGGTGGCGACGCTTCATGTTCGGGTAAAGGTCTGTTCCGCCAGCCACGTACGCGGCATCGGGTGGCGCTTCACGTTTTTGCGCGATCGCCTCCTCGACCGTCGCCGGCACCTGGAACCGGAACTGTGGCAGCCGCATCATGTGCGCACTCCTCCCCCACCGATCTCGCGGCGCTCGTCGAGCGCGCGGCCATCGCCACCGGCCCACGGAGGCGGCACCTGGATCGCATCCGGCCAGTCAAATTCAGGAGCTTTCTTCGGGCCCTCGCGCGGCTCCTCCTGCTTCGCCCTTCGCTTCAGGGCGGCCAACACTTTCTGCGGCGTCACCGGGACTTCGTCGACCCGGGCGCCGACCGCGTCGTAGACACCGTTCACGATCGCCGGCGGGATCGGCAACAACGGCCCCTGGCCGACCTCCTTAGCGCCAAAGGGTCCGTTCGGATCGGGATCCTCGATCAGGTACGTGTGCACGCGACACATCTCGTGGGTGGTCGGACTCTTGTATTCCAACATCGAGGGGTGGTGGTGGACGATGTTGCGATTCCCGCGGTACGTCATCTCCTCCATCAGCGCTTCGCCGAGCCCCATGTAGACCGATCCCTCGACTTGGCCGATCGCGACCACCGGGTTGATCGCCTGTCCGATGTCGTGTGCGATCCATACATCGTCGACGTGAGTCTCCCCGGTATCGACATCGACCGATACTTCGGCCACCGTAGCCGAATACGAGTAGGCCGGACTCGGCCCGACGCCGGCGCCGCGATAACGCCCTGGCGAGCGTGGCGGCGTGTACGAGCCGACAGTGCCGATCGTCCCGAACTTCGACTCCGCCAGCACGACCGCTTCAGCGAACGTCATCGTGCAGTCGGGATCTTGAACGTCGAACACCTGGCCGTCGGCCATCGCGACCCGAACTCCCGGCATGTCCCATTTCTCGGCGACCGATCGGACGAGCAGCTCGCGCGCTCGTTCGGCGGCTTGGAGCGCCGCATTGCCGGTCATCAACGTGACCCGACTCGAATACGAACCGAGGTCGACCGGTGTCAGCGAAGTGTCGGCGGTGACGATATCGATCTCGAACGGATCGATGCCGAGCACCTCCGCAACGACATAGGCGAGCACCGAGTCCGACCCCTGACCGATCTCGGTCGAGCCACAGAAAACCGTCACGCCACCGCCGCGATCGAGCTTTAGCTGCACGCCCGAGTGCGGCATGTTGTTCCAGTAGATCGGCAATCCAGCGCCCGAGATGTATGACCCGCAGGCGAGCCCCAACCCCTTCCCCTCGGGCAGCTTGCCGTAGCGATCGTTCCACCCCGACTCGGCGACGACTTTCTCGATGCAGGCGCCGAGTCCCATCGATCCGATCTTCAAGTAGTTGGCGGTCACCGAATCGGGCTCGACCAGGTGGTCGAGTCGCATGCGGGCCGGGTCGAGCCCCAGCTTCTCGGCTGCCTTGTCGATGTGAACCTCGAGCGCGAACCGTGGTTGTGGCGTTCCGTGTCCACGTTTTGGACCACAGGGTGGCTTGTTGGTAAACACCCGCAAGCCTTCAAACTTGTAAGCCGCGACGGGATAGGTGACGGTCTGCAGCGCACCCGTGTAGTAGGTCGACGCGACGCCGTACGACCCGTACGCCCCACCATCCAAGAACGATCGAAAGTGCATTCCGGTGATCGACCCATCCTGTTTGAAACCGGTCTTGATCCACATCAGGGTCGGATGGCGGCCGCGATGACAGTAAAAGACCTCTTCCCGGTTCAGACAGATTTTGACCGGCCGGCCGGTGCGGCGAGAAAGCTCAGCCACCACGATCTCGTGATTGAAAGGATCGGACTTGCCCCCAAACCCACCGCCGTTGGGCGTGGCGATGACCCGGATCCGGCTGGGTGCCATCTCGAGCACGGTGGCCAACGCTCGGTGGACGTAGTGCGGCGTCTGGCTCGACGACCACAGCGTCAGTCGATCATCCGGCCGATAGTCGGCCAACGCGGCGTGCTGTTCCATCGGCAGATGGGTGCTGCCCTCGTAGAACAACAGGTCCTCTTGGACGAGGTCGGCCTCGGCCAGGCCGGTCTCGACGTCGCCAAACTCGAGCGCGATCGCCTTGTGCACGTTGTGCGCATCACCGTATGAGTGAATCGCCGGATCATCGCCATCGAGCGCGTCCGCGATGTCGACCACCGAATCGAGCGGCGCGTATTCCACCTCGATCAGCTCGCACGCTTCGAACGCGGTTTCCTCATCGATCGCGGCCACCGCCGCCACCGGATCGCCGATAAAGCGCACCTTGTCGATGCACAGAGCGTGCTCATCCTGGCTGACCGGCAGGATGCCGTACGGGGTCGGCAGGTCGCTTCCCACCAGCACGGCCACCACACCGGGATGCTCTTCGGCTCGCTGAGTATCGATCGAGACGATCTCGGCGTGGGGCGTCGTCGAGCGCAGCATCCGACAGTGCAGCATCCGCGGCAGAAAGAGATCGTCGGCGAACTTGGTACGACCGGTGACCTTGGCGACCGCATCGACCTTGGGCAGTGAGGTGCCGACGACGCGCAATCGATCTTCGGTCGGCGCCTTCCGCGGCGGGGTCTTAACCGGCGCCATAGAGCATCTCTCTGGTCGGCTCGGCGGGCTCACCGCGCATGCGGGCAGCCGCCAACTCGACCGCCTCGTAGATCTTCAGATAGCCGGTGCATCGACACAGGTTGCCGCCGAGAGCGGTCTCGATCTCGGTCCGCGAAGGTTGCGAGTTCTTTTCGAGCAGCGCTTTCGCGGCCAGCACAAACCCAGGCGTGCAGTAGCCACACTGGGCGGCACCCAGCTCGACAAACGTCTGTTGCAACGGGTGCAGGCCGTCGGCCGACTCGAGGCCTTCGACGGTCGTCACATCGTGGCCTTCCAACACCGCCGGCAACGCCAGGCACGACAGAACCGGTTGGCCGTCGACAAGCACCGTGCATGTGCCACACTCCCCGAGCTCGCAGCCATGCTTGGTGCCGGTCAATCCGATGTCTTCACGCAGCACTTCGAGCAGCGTCTTGTGGACGGGCACGGAAACCGCATGTAGCTCGCCATTGACGCGCAGCTCGAGTGAGATATTGGCGCCTGCTTCGATCGCGTTGTCGGACGGTGCCATGAAACCCAATCTACCGGCCGGTTAGGGGGGTCGCATCCGAGACGCCGCCCGCACGCGGGTTGCTCAACGCCAGCCGCGCCACGAACTTGGCACCATGCCCGATTCCAGCGAGCCCATCGATCGGCGTTTGATCGTCGTTGGCGATCGCGTCCTTATCGAGCCCGACGAAGGCGAGCACAGGACGGAGGTCGGCCTCTACCTGCCGCGGTGGGCGGTCGAGAAAGAATCCGTCCAGGCTGGCCGGATCGTCGCCTGCGGGCCAGGCATTCCACTGCCCGACCCCGGGGACGTTGAGGACGAACCGTGGAAAGCCGCTGAAGGATCGATCCGGCACGTTCCCATGCAAGCCCAGGTCGGCGACTACGCGATCTTTCTGCGCAAGGCGTCGGTCGAGGTCAAGTTCGAGGGCCGCACGTACCTGATCGTCCCCCAAGGCGCGATCCTGATGCTCGAGCGCAGCCCGGGAGAAAGCCCGGTCGACGAGCTGCTCGACAGCGAGCCCGACGACTTCGACGACCACCTGCCTTGAACATCGTTCCGTAGCGCCTTCCGGTGGGTCTGTACGCGGAACGCATCTTTCCCTGGATCATGGAGCGATCCGATCCCGATGAGCTCAAGGCCGAGCGCTACGCGGCCGTAAGCGACGCCACCGGTCAAGCGCTCGAGATCGGCGTCGGCACCGGTGCCAACTTCGCGCACTACCCATCGTCAGTGACGGCGGTTACCGCGGTCGAACCATCGAGTGGCATGAACACTCGCGCTCGACGCGCCCGCGGTCAGACGTCGATTCCGGTTCGACTGGTGGCCGGTGACGGCCAGTCGCTTCCCTTCGCGAGCGAGTCGTTCGACACGGTGCTGGCGTTGTTCGTCCTATGCACGATCCCCGATCCGGATCGAACGCTGAGCGAGGCCCGGCGCGTTCTGAAGCCTGGCGGGAACTTGCTGTTCTTGGAGCACGTCTCGGCCCCAGAGCCTGGGGTCCGACGCTGGCAGCGGCGATTGGAGCCGCTCTGGAAGCGCATCGGGTGCGGGTGTCACCTGACCCGCGACACGGAGTCGAAGATCGCCGCCGCCGGCTTCGAGCTCACCTCCATCGACCGCTACTGGCTCACGAAAGCGCCGCGCATCGTTGGCTGGGTGATTCGAGGCTCGGCCCGCATCGCGGCCTAGCTACTCGGCAGTCGTCCGCGCCCCTAGCTCACGATCGAGCATCAACAGTGCGGCGCTGTTGTCACCGACGAGCTTGAGCTGATCGACGAGCTGCTTGGCGGTCGCCTCTTCCTCCACTTGCTCGGTCACAAACCACTGGAGCAGTGTTTGGGTCGAATAGTCCTTGTGTTTTACCGCCAACTCGTACAACTCGTTGATGCATTGGGTCACCTTCTGCTCGTGACCCAGCGCCTCCTCCATGACCGCCAACGGGGATCCAAAATCGGCGGGCGGCTTGTCGAGCGCCTGCAGGTCGATCCGACCATCTCGGTCTTGCACGAAGTCGAAGATCTTCATCGCGTGAGCGATCTCCTCTTCGCGCTGCATCCGCATCCAGTGCGCAAAACCTTCCAGGTTCTCGGCCTTGAAGTATGCCGACATCGACAGATACAGGTAGGCGGCGTACAGCTCGTTTTTGATCTGATCGTTCAGTGCCTTCTCAAGGTCTTTGTGCATCAAATCGCTCCTCGCTGGGCCCCCATTCAGAGGGCAGGTGGCATGGGTCTTCCATAGGTACCGATGAACGGTCTGCCGGACCCGAATGGTGTACCGGGGCGGCCGCCCGCGCAACCCGCGGAAACAATCCGCGCCCGTCGTCCGCAATAGACGATAGATGACCCCCGAATGAGAGGTTAGAGGGAGATGTGGGAGATTATCGCGATCCTGATCGGCACGTCGATTCTGGCCGGGCTCAAGCCCAGTCGGGAGCAGGCTCAGCAAGCGCAGCCGGAAGCCTGCCAGCGGCGCTAGCGACCGATCCTACCGGGGCGTAATTCACGTTCACCCACCGGTTGACGTGACCGCCATCCAGCTCCTTTATTCCAACTACTTACGAGGTTTAAAATACACCCCCATTGGGGTGCGCTCGCAGGCTAGAACGGGGCCCAGCTGAGGGCTTGTAGAAACGTCAGAATAACGGCGGTGCGGGTCATCGTGTCCCCCGTCTCGACGGGTCATTGAGAGCGATCGCAGGCTGTTCATGGGTTGCACGATGCGGGCCGATGCCCGGCCGGATCGGGTCCGCCGGGTTGCTTCCCCTCCCCGCCGAACGGCAACTTGATCACCCGATCGGCGCCGGAGACACCCAGCGCCGACTCTCGCATTCTGCGGTATGTCGTTTTGCCTGAGGAGGCCGGTGGATCGCATCGAGGGACTCGCCAAGCTGACTGGCGCCGAGCGCTACGTGGATGACCTGCCGCTCGACGGAACGCTTTGGGGAATGACCGTCCGCAGTCCGGCGGCGCGTGGGCGCGTCATCGGGGTCCATTTTGGCTCAGGCGTCGATTGGAACGAGTTCGTGGTCGTTGATCACCATGACATCCCCGGTGACAACACGGTGCTCCTGATCGAAACTGACCAGCCGCTGCTGGCCGGCGAGTATGTCCGTCACGCGGAAGAGCCGGTCGCGCTCGTCGCACATCGCTCGCGCGAGATGGTCCGGCGGGCGATTCGCGAGATCGAGGTCACGATCGATCCCGACCCACCGATCTTCGATTTCACCGCGGAGCCGACTCGCGACCAGATTCAGCACGGCTCCGACAACGCCCTCAAACGAATCGACATCGTGAAGGGCGACGTTGACGCAGCCCTAGCGGGGGCGGCGCACGTTGTCGAGGGCGAGTACCGAACCGGATCACAAGAGCACGTCTACCTGGAGAACCAGGGTATGATCGCCTGGGAAGAGGACGGCGTGCTGGTCATCAAGGGCAGTTTGCAGTGTCCGTTCTACGTGCTGAAGGCCGCCCTCCGCGCGCTGGACAGAGACAGCGACCACGTGCGGATCGTTCAGGCACCCACCGGCGGTGGCTTCGGCGGCAAGGAAGAGTACCCGTCGATGATCGCGCTCCACGCGGCGTTGCTCGCGCTCAAGGCCGAGCATCCGGTCAGGATCATCTACGATCGTGGCGAAGACATGCGCGCCACGACCAAGCGCCACCCGTCGCTAGTCCGACACCGGACGGGCGTCGACAGCGACGGTCGGTTGGTAGCCCAGGATATCGACGTCGCGCTCGATGGTGGTGCCTACGTCACGTTGTCTCCTGTGGTCCTGAGCCGCGGCGTGATCCACGCCGCCGGACCGTACGCCTGCGACAACGTCCGGATTCGCGGTCGCGCGATGCTGACCAACTCCCCGCCCCACGGCGCGTTTCGAGGCTTTGGCGCGCCACAGACGCACTTCGCCAACGAACGCCACATGGACGTCGTCGCGGCGACAATCGGCATCGACCCCGACGAGTTCCGACGTCGGAACTTGATCGTTGACGGTCAAACCACGGCGACCGGGCAACGGATCACCGATGGTACCGACCGCGTGGCGTTGCTCGACCACGCGCTCGAGCTATCGAGTTACCGGCAGCGGCAAGACGAGCATCGCGCGCGCAACGCATCCCACCCCTACCTAAGGCGCGGGATCGGGCTCGCTGCCTTTCATCACGGCGCCGGGTTCACCGGTAGCGGCGAAGTGATGCTCGCTTCCGAGCTCGAGTTGGCGGGATTGCCGGACGGACGGATCGAAGTCTTGAGCGCCAATATCGAGATGGGCCAGGGCACGTTGACCGTATTCACCAAGCTGGTCTGTGACCGTCTCGGTTTGGCTCCCAAACAGGTAGTCATCGCCAATGCCGATACCGGTCGCGTTCCCGACAGCGGTCCGACCGTCGCCTCGCGAACCACGATGGTCGTCGGCCGATTGGTCGAGCGCGCTTGCGACGATCTGCGCCGCCAACTCGGACTCGACGATTCCGATTCCGGCGATCGAGTCACGCAGGCGATCATCGACTGGCATGGTGAGCGCGATGAGCCACTCGTCGGCCATGCCAAGTACGAACCGCCACCCGGGATCGAGTGGGATGAGGCGACGTACACCGGCGACGCCTACGCGACCTACGGCTGGGCGACTTACGTGGCCGAGGTCGAGGTCGATCTGCGCACCTACACCGCGCGGGTGACCGACTTCGTTGCCGTCCAGGACGTGGGCACCGTGCTGCATGAGACGCTCGCCCGTGGCCAGATACAGGGCGG
>JBDHIC010000014.1:0-18742 GCA_039589035.1 Gemmatimonadota bacterium
TCGAAGCCGTTGTACCAGTGCACTCGGTAGAGGTTTAGAGGATCTGGCGTGTCGCGATCGATTGTGCCCAGCGCTGTCTGTAGCCGTTCGTCGATCGTCGCCGGGTCAGCGAGCTCCGACAGGGTGGGCAACGCGATACGGCGCTCGCGGAACAGCGCTACGGTGCTGTCCCGAGCGGCCTGGTCGATGACCTCGAATTCCAGTACGGGATCGTGCATATGCGGCTACAGTTTCTCCATCCGCGTCCAGAGCTTTTCTGATTGCGCCCGTGCCTCCTCGCGGATGGCGGAGATGCGGGATGCTGCTTGAGCGCGCAACCGCTCCGCTTCTTCGGGGGGAACCACGGCGGTTTCGCGATCACCGGGACCATCGGCGAAACGCTCAGCGATCAAGCGATGTCCAGCCGCCAATCGTTCCCTCGCGTGTGACAGATCGTCGCTCGCGGCGCGGGCTTCTTCGATCAACGTTTCTTCTTCGACTCCCATGTCGGCCGGGTAGCCGTCGGTGCCGAGCGCAACGCGATCGCTGCAGCTGAGCTCGCTCGGGTAGCCGACGCGATTGCCTCGGTTCGAACGAGGGTTCTGTACCAACCAGCATTCGTTGGTGGCGCAGCAACGGACCTCATCGGCTGTCAGGTGAACGCCGTGGGCAAAGATCGAACCAGGGATCAGTGCCCCCAAACGATCGAACCGATCGATGACACCGGTGTAACCTCGCTCGCGCGCGTCTCGGACATCAGCCGCGTCCTCGGCGACGTGAACGTGCAACACCGTCGAGTGTTCGCGCGCCAGCGCGGCCGCCTCTTGGATCGTGTCGTCAGACACCGTAAACGAGGCATGCAGCCCGACGACACCGCGGACCAGCGGGCGCTGGTTCTGACTCAGGAAACGGCGGCACTCTTCGAGCCCGCGACGCGCTTCGTCCCGCCCTCCATTGCGCTCGGTGGCTCCGTAACAGAGAACGGCGCGCGCGCCATGCTCCTGGCACGCGTCGGCCAGGATATCGAGCGAGCCATCGATCATGCTCGGCGACTCGTGGTGATCGATGAGAGAAAACGTGTTGTACATAATGGCCTCGGCGACGTACAGCCGCGCGCTTGCGCGGAGTGAGTCAGCGTCCAACGCGCGGTCGAGGCGCCACCAAACCCGCTCGAGGATCTCCACGAAGTTGCGCGGATCGGGGTCTGGCTGAGGCATCCCAAACGGCGCGAGGCCGCTGTAGATGTGCGTGTGCGCGTTGACGTAGCCGGAGGTTATCGGCTGTGCTCTCGCTGCCGGATGCGGCCAACGCTCATCGCACGGGCGGCAGGCGAGTCCTTCATCGGCAGCGTGTAGTGCCGTGTGCCATCGAACGTGGCGAGGGCTCCCGCCACGGCTGCCGCTGTGGGCACGAGCCCGATCTCGCCGACACCCTTGGCGCCAAACGGCCCTTCCGGCTCGGGTTCCTCGACGAGGATCACCTCCACGTCGGGCATGTCGCGGGCACGCAACGGGCCGAGATCCCGCATCTTGAACGTCACCGGCCAGCCATTCTCGCACGGGAGCTCCTCGGTAAGCGCGTAGCCGAGTCCCATGTGAACCGACCCCTCGATCTGCCCTTCACATAGCGCGGGGTTCACGACGCGACCGACGTCGTGCGCGGCGATAAACCTCTCTACCCGGCCGTTCGGGTCGAGGATGCAGAGTTGGGTCGCAAATCCAAAAGCCGTGTGCGTCTTGACTTTGTCTACTTCCGCCTCGGTGCTGGTGGTGTCGTCGATCATCACGTCGGCGGAAAACACCTGTCCGGTCAGGTCTTCGAGACTGAAACCCGCGTCGAGTGCGCCTTTGAGCTTGGTGGCGGCTGCAACAACCGCATTGCCGCCGAACAGCGTTGCCCTCGAGCCCGTCGTCTGTCCGCAGGCCAGGGCGAAGGTCGAGTCGACCTTGGGGTGGAAGACCGACGCGGGGAGCTGGGTGACTTCGACGGCGAATTGCACCAGCACGGTCAGTAGTCCCTGTCCCATCTCCGTATAACCGTTGTACAGTGAGATCGTGCCATCCGGCTCGACTACGAGCCGCGCCTTTCCCCACTCCACCGCGCCGTTGCCGATGCCGCTGTTTTTGATCCCACAGCCGATTCCTACGGCGCGGCCCTCAGCGCGTGCTGCATAGTAATCATCGTGGACAGCTTGGAGCGTTTTTTTGATTCCGACTGATTTCTCGAACACCTGCCCGGTCGCAAACTGATCCCCGATATCGACCGCATTTCGCCAGCGCATCTCCCACCCATCGATACCAACCTTTTCCGCCAGAAGATCGAGGCAGCCGTCGATGGCGAAGTGGGCCTGGTTGGCGCCAAAACCACGCATGGCGCCGCACGGTGGGTTGTTCGTGCAGGCCGCGATCGCGTCCACGGCGACGTGGGGGACTCGGTACGGACCGCAAGCGTGGCCGGCGGCGCGCTCGAGGACCTTGGCCCCGACCGACGCGTAGGCGCCGGTGTCGCCGAGCATGTTCGCCTCAACCGCGGTGAGGTGGCCGTTGATGTCGCAGCCCACCTTGTATCGCATGCGGATCGGGTGCCGCTTCGGGTGCACGCGGATCGACTCCTCGCGGGTCAGGGTGACCTGCACCGGGCGACCGGTCATCTTGGCGAGGAGCGCTGCGTGCGGCTGGATCGACAGATCCTCTTTGCCGCCGAATGCGCCGCCGTTGGGGACAAGCTCGACTTCGAGCATGTCCTCGGGGATACCGAGGAAGGCGGCCACCTGTTGACGGTCGTCGAATACTCCTTGGCCCTGCGTGTAGAGCCGAAACGTCCCCGGCCCTTGGCCCGGCTCTACGAGCGCACTCTCGGGCTCCAGGTAGAGGTGTTCGACGCGCTGAGTGGTCCACACGCCTTCGACTACATGAGCACTATCCGCAAAGCCACGATCGATGTCGCCGCGGCGGATCACCGTGTGTGACAGCTCATTCGGATGTTTCGGATTGACCTGGGGTGCCCCGTCGGCGATGGCGGCTTCCATATCGAGTACCGGATCGAGCACTTCGTATTCGACGTCGACGAGTTTCGCTGCTGCGCGTGCGGTGGACGCATCGAGAGCCGCGACAGCTGCGAGGAAGTCGCCCACGCACCGCACTTCTTCACCTTCAGCGACAAAGCCGGGCCAGTCGTTGTCGATGAGCCCGTACCAACGCTCACCGGGAACGTCGCTGGCTGTCGCGACGGCAACGACGCCAGGCATGGCTTCCGCGCTTGACGTATCGATACGACGGACGCGTGCGCGGGCGTACCGCGACAGCACAACCGCTCCATGGAGCATGTCGTCGCGAGTCATGTCGGCTACGTACGGTCGGTCACCCAAAACGAGCTGTCGGCCTTGGTAGCGCGCCAGACGCTCGCCGATCCCTCCGTCCTCACGTACGACCAGCGTGCCCTCGCCATTACGGATATGGGCAAAGAGCTCAACGGCGTCGAGGATTTTCGTGTAGCCGGTGCAGCGACACAGATGGACGTCGATCGCCTTCGCAATCTCGGCGCGTGTCGGGTGCGGGTTCTTGTCTAGCAGGTGCTTCGCTCGGAGGGCGATGCCGGGAATGCAAAACCCACACTGCAGGCCGGCGGCGGCGACGAAGGCGTCAGCCAGCCAGCTCCGTTCCTCCTCAGGTAGCCCCTCGAGGGTGAGTATCTCCTTGTCGGCGGCGTTTTCGACCGGCATCGCGCAGGTAACGAGCGCGCGCTCGCCCACGATCGCCAGGCAGGCGTCTCACCCGGTCGGGGTTCGAACTCAACCGGCCGACCGTTGAGCGAAAACCGCACTTTCGTGGCAGCGTTTGTCAACCGTGCTTCACTTGGTCTGCGTTGTCGAGCATCTCTTTGACCCTGCGCTCGTAGTCGGGAAAGTAGCGAGGCAGTGTCGTGATCTCGAATCGCTTCAAGATCAACGTATTGGGTTCCCGTTCGAGCATGAACTCGAACGTCTGCTCGAGCAGCGACTCTGTGGTGTGCCACCCGCCCGTCAACCGCTCGACGTACGGGTGATCGATTGTTACTTCGTGTTTCGTCGTCTTTTCGGGACCTTCTATGGTGACGCGGTACTTCGTGTCACTTAGCTGTTCCACTTCGATCTTCGCCATCTCAGCCTTCCTCGGTTTTGTACGGAAACTCTTGGGCCAGGGTCTTCAAACGTTGGAATTGGTTCCGGCACGACCGCTCGGTCGCCTGCAAATCGATCTCGCCGTCCTTGAACCGTCGTTGGCGTTGAAAGTACTCGGTTGGACTGGTCCAAATGGGCTCGACATTGATGCGCCAGGCACTGCCGTTCCAGACTTCAAAAAGCGGAAAGAGCCCGCTCGCGACAGCGAGACGCACCAACTCCACGGAATCGGCGGGCTCCGACTTCCATCCCGTTGGACACGGCGAATGCATGAGCAGAAACCGCGTTCCCGGAGTGTCAAAAGCGGTCTTTAGCTTGCGGGAAAAATCTTCAGGATGGGCGATGGATAGGGTCGCCGCATACGGGATCTGATGCGCCGCCATGATGGCCATGATGTCTTTCTTCGCTTCGCTCTTTCCGCCTGGCGTCGTGGTTGTGCGGGCGCCGGGTGGGGTGGCGGACGAGCGCTGCCCGCCGGTGTTCCCGTAGATCTCGTTGTCGTAACAGATGTAGATGATGTTCTCGTTGCGCTCGGCGGCGGCGGAGAGCGTGGCGATTCCGATGTCGTACGTGCCGCCGTCTCCGGCCCAACAGATCACCTGGCCACCTTCTTCGTTTAGATCGCGCACGGTGGCGATCCCAGCCGCGACCGCCGCTGCGGAAGCGAAAGTCGTGGCCACGGTCGGCACACCGTAGCTCGTGGTCGGGAAGGCACCGGCGGTGACGATCCCGCAACAGGCTGGAATCGCGAGCGTGCATGTGTCGCCGGCTTCGGCGAGCGCTCGGCCGAGCATCGTTAACCCGACCCCCATACCGCAGCCGCCGCAATTCGTATTGCCTGGGCGAAGCAAGCACTCTTCGGTGCACGGAATCGGTGGAGCTTCTTCCAAACTCAGTGTCGGTCGATCGCCATTCATGATGCGGTCATCCAGACAGGTTTCGTTTCGGCGCTGCGGGCCACCAGATCGGCAATGACCTCGTCGATCATCGGGGGTGTGACGTCACCTCCGCAGAGTCCAGTTAGGTAATCTTGAATAATGAGATCATCGCGGTGACCTTGGAACGCCGCCTTTGCTTCTTGCCAGAAGATGCCACCAACGCCGGCCGCGTAGTTGCGATCGAGGACGGCCACTTTCTTAGCTGTGGTACAGGCTTCCCGTAATGCGCGTTCGGGGAAGGGGCGGAACATCTTGATCTTGATGAGGCCGATCTTCTCACCCGCTTCGCGTCGTTGCTTGACGATCTCTCTCGCCGTCGTCGCGATCGATGACGAGACGATGATGATGATTTCTGCGTCTTCGGTACCGAGGGTCTCGACGGCGCCGCCCGGATCACGCTTGAACACGTCAAGAAACGCGGCCCGACACTCCCCGAGCACTTCGTCGACACGATCCATCGCCTCGTCGATCTCGAGCCGGAGTGACATCGCAACCTCCGGCCAGGCCAGGCCACCCAGGGTCTTTGGATCTTCATGCAGCAATCGGTGCGGCAAGTCAAGCTCGGGGAGGTAACGATCCACCGCAGCCTGATCCGGTAGCACGGTCTCGGCTTGTGTGTGTGACACGATGAAGGCGTCCATGGCCACCAGGGCGGGGAGCAGAATCCGATGGTCTTCGGCCAGCCGGAATGCCATCAGCGTCATGTCGAGCACCTCTTGATTGTCCTCGGCGTAGAACTGGATCCAGGGGAAATCACGCAGCATCAAGGTGTCGCCCTGGTCGGCCCAGATGTTCCAAGGTGGGCCAAGCGTGCGGTTCACCGCCACCATGACGATCGGCAACCGGTAGTACCCGGCCACCATGATGTTCTCGACCATGTAGGCGATCCCATTCGACGAGCTGGCGGTGAAGGCGCGTGCACCCGCCAGCGACGCTCCGATCGACACCGCCATCGCGCTGTGCTCGCTCTCGACTGGCACCACCCGACTCTTGTGGAATGGGAAACTGGCCACGTATTCGACGATCTCGGTCTGTGGCGTAATGGGGTAGATCCCGCAGCTCGCGCCGCGGGCGGCGCGGTTCGCCTCGCCTGCCACGCTCAGCGCGTAACCGGCTGCGTGATTCCCAGATACGACCTCGACGCTCATCCCGTCTCCGCTACAGGTGACTCATAAAGACGACGTTCCGCGGGCACTCGGTGACACATATCCCGCATCCCTTGCAATGGGCATAATCGAACACCAGGTCGCTCCCGACCCGCTTCAGCACACCCTCCGGGCAGAACGTCACGCAGAGGTCGCAGCTGTTGCAAACCCCGCACGATAGGCACCGCTTGGCCTCACTCGGATCGGTGAGGCCGGCGTGGATCTCGTCGAACGTCGTGCGCCTGGCTTCGGGAACGATCGCCACGCCCTTGGAAGGGAGACGGCGTTCGAACAGATGGAGCTTCAGGCTGTCCGATCGGATCACCTCGTCGCGCCACACCTCCACGTTGCCCGACGTTTCGGCCTGTCGAGTGACCGGGATGTCGGCGTCGTTCAGGGTATTATGGATGTGGAATGCCGAGCGGCGACCGCTGCCGATGGCACCCGCCACCGTCCCGTCCCGCGTGGCGAAATCACCGATCGCGTACACGGGGGTCTCCAACAGCCCCAACAACTCCTGACCTTGTCTGACTTCCGTGCCCTCGGGAAAGACGCTCAGATCGGGGGATTGACCCAACGCCAGGATGACTCGGTCGCACTCGATCTCGAAATCAGATCCGGCCACTTCCACCGGTCTTCGTCGACCCGATTCGTCGGGCTCGCCCAGCTCCATCCGACGGCAGACGAGCTCATGTCGCCCCTCGTTTGAGGCCCCGCCCTGGTTGACCTTCAGAGTGATCGGCTGGATGAGGAAATCGATCGCCACACCCTCTTGCAGTGCTTCTTCGATCTCTTCCTCGATGGCCGGCATCTCGTTTCGCGTGCGGCGGTAAATCACCTGACTGTTCGTGGCGCCGAGACGCAGCGCCGACCGCGCTGCATCCATGGCGGTGTTTCCACCCCCGACGACGACGACGTGCTCATCGTCTACCCGCACTTCGCCACGGTGTGACCGATCGAGAAAATCGATTCCTTGCTCCACGGCTTCGGTGTCACCCATGCCCAGGCGCAGCGCTTGAAGCTCCTGGAGACCGGTAGCCACGAGCACCGCGTCATGGCTCTGTGTGAGCTCAAGCATACGATTTCGGTCGATCGGTTCGCCGAACTCTACGTCAACCCCGAGCGAGAGAACGCGCCCAATCTCCCGGTCGAGGACATCGGCTGGCAGGCGGTACCCGGGTATGCCCGTGCGCAGTAGCCCACCGATCTCCCAGCCCTGCTCATAAACCGTCACGTAGTAGCCGAGCCGAGCGAGATGATACGCCGCGGTTAGTCCGGCGGGCCCGGAGCCCACCACCGCGACATGTTCGTTGCGTTCGGCCAGCGGTTCGACCGTGGCGTGCCCGTGGTCTCCGGCGTACCGCTCGAGCTGGCGAACGTTGACGGCGCCATCGAGATCGATCCGGTTGCACGACGCCATGCAAGGGGCCGGACAGACGCGTCCACAAATAGACGGAAACGGGGAAGTACGAACGATGATCGCCAACGCGTTATCAACGTCATCGTTGGCGAGGGCCGCCAGGAAACCTTGGACATCGTTGCCGGCCGGGCATACGTGATTGCAGGGTGGGACGAACTGTTGGCGGTGCGGTTGCTCGGTGGCCCACAATCCGGTTTCGATTCCGGGAAGACCGCCACCCGCGCCCTCGACGAAACTCGGGCCTCGCTCCTCATCAGCGTGGTAGAGTCCGGTCGAGGACGCGCCTTTCGATCGGCTAACTGCAGGAAAACTCGCCGGCTCGAACATCCGGAGCTGATCGTATGCCTCCTCGGCTGCAGTGAGATTGGGGCCGGCGAACCCCAAGTGCTCGACGGCCGCTCGCATCTCGTCGAGGTCGAAGTCGAGCATTCGGGCCGCCGCACCAGCGAGCGCCGTGTTCACGATCGGAACCGTGCGCGTGCCGAGCTTGTTGCGTCGGGCGATCGAGGTCGCATCGACGGTGGCCAGTCGGTTGCTCGAAAACTGCTCCTGCAATGTGTCGGGTGACCCCGGGGAGTTGATGAGGATCCATCCACCCGGTTTCAGGCCACCCGTAATCCCTGGACCGACCAGCGTGGGATCGAGGACGATGACGTGGTCGGGTTGGTAGATCAGGTTGCGGTTGTGGATCGTCTCGTCAGCGTAGCGGCAGAACGCCTGGATCGGAGCGCCCGAGCGCTCGGCGGCATACAGGCCAAAAGCCTGCACCGACTGGCCCTGGAGGAACCGGGACGTCGCGATGAGCTTGGCCAGCGTGACGCCGCCTTGGCCCCCTCGACCGTGTATGCGAATCTCGACCATGGTGTTCTTCGCCGATTCCAGCATAAGTGCCCAGAAAACAACCGTCTGTGGGAAGGTCTTTGCGGCCACATGTAGGGGTTTTTCCCCTAGGGGCGGACGTCGACCCCCCGATCACGACTGCTTGGCGTGATCAATCCGTTGTACGAGGATCGTGCGTGCGATATCGGAGTCAAGGGCCAGCTCGGTCTCGCCGATCTTGAGGACGCACGAGGGTCGCTTTTGCAGGAGCGTGATCTCCGCCCCCGGGACGATGCCAAACACCGCCAGCGTGTCCTGGCGCGACGGCTTCCTCGCCCCTAGGCAGAGAACTCTCGCGCGGTCTCCGCTGTCGAGATCGTCGATCGGACGAACGCCCTCCGGCAGCGTGGAATAACCGGGCGACTCCCTTCGAAACAGTTCGCGGAGCCAGGAAACACTGCGCGGTGTCTCGGGGAACTCGAAGGCGCAGCTCGGACACCGCACCAGACTGCACATCGCGCCGAGTGGACACCCGTGCGCACAGAGCGTGTCGAGCTTCTCGAACTCGAAGCCACAGAGTGGGCAGGTCAGGTAGCCAGTAGCCATTTGCCTACTTGATTCACGGTCCCACCGACGAGAAACGCAAACGGAAAGATGAATGCGGCCATCCTCAAGGCGACCTTGGAACCGTGCTCGTTGGCGATCATGAGGACATTAGCGATACACGGCACGAACAGCGTGATCGTGACCATCGACACGAAGATCTGTAGCGGTGTCAGCAATGGATCTGGAGCCGTGGCTGCGTCCAGAATGTAGACGGCGCCGAAGTCGCGCCTCAGGAACCCGAGCAGAAAAGCGTTTGTCATCGGCGACGGCAGCCCCAACCAACCGGTCACGAGTGGTTCTCCGATGCGCGTGATAACGCGGAGAAGTTGGAGTTTGTCGAGTAGAAACAGAATCGCGGTGCCGATCACGAAAAGCGGTATAACCTCTCGCAGATACCAATTCAGCCGACTGTACGTCTTGACGAGAACGTTCGATAGCTGGGGCCGTCGAAGCGGTGGGATCTCCAGGATAAAGTCGCTGGTGTCGCTGTTGAACAGGCGGCTGCTCAACCAGCCGACGAGAAGAATGACCCCAACGATCAGTCCCACCCACAACATCGCTCCAACGGGCGACAGCACGGACATCATCGCCAGCAGCACGCCTAACTGCGCTGAGCAGGGAACCGCCAGCGCCAGGAGCAAGGTCGTGATCACCCGCTCTCGACGGGTATCCAGGATGCGCGTCGTCATGGTGGCCATCGTGTCGCAACCCAGACCGAGGATCATCGGTAGAACGGCCTTGCCGTTCAGTCCCATGATGCGAAAAGCCCGGTTCACCATGATCGCCATGCGTGGGAAATAGCCCGAGTCCTCGAGCACGCTGAAAACCAGGAAGAAGGTCGTCACGATCGGGAGCACAATGGCGATTGCGTAGCTCAGCGCCATCGTGATCGTCCCGTACTCGCCGATTAACAAGTCGTGGAGGAACCGGAGGATACTTTCAAGCCAACTCAGTGAGGCCTCAGGAGATAGTGAGTAGGCTGGTTGGATTGTTTCCCTCGCGCCCGAACTGATTGTGACCTGGTGGAAGGGAGTCGTCGGGAGGTCGATCGAGTGCGGGACCGAACCGATTTCGTGCGCATGAGGGAAGGGCAGTAGCGCATCCGCCGCCTGGATCGCCGCCGGCGTAACCCGCTGCTCAAAGGCAGTGACCTCGAGTACGTCAACGAGCGTGCCCGCGCCAAACAACCCGACAAACCAAAAGATTCCCACCAGGATCAACCCAAAGACGGCCAACCCCTTGACTGGATGCATCGCCCAAAAGCCCAGCCGGGTCCGAAGCGAAGCCCCACTTGGCTGGGATATGGAGTACGTCTCGGCAACGATCTCGTTGACGTGATCGAGCCGCACCCGGCTGCGCTCGTACGCGTCGTCAGTGTCAGCGGCCGGTCTCGTTGCTAACCGTGGCGGGGAAGCGCTCGGGAGCGCGGCGATGAGATCCGCAGTGCCGTAGTCGCGGGTCGCAACGGTCGAAACCACGGGTACGCCTAGGATCTCGCTCAACGCATCGGTGTCGATCTTCCCTCCGCGCTCATCCAGCTCGTCGAGCATGTTGAGGACGAGAACCAGAGGGCACCCCATCTCGGCCAGCTGCATGGTGAGCAGGAGCGCCCGCCGGAGGTTTTTGGCGTCGGCTACCTGGACGACGGTGCAACCCTCGTGCTCGTCGAGGAGATCCCGAGTGGCGCAGGCATCATCGCTGGTGGGCGAGAGGTCGTTGAGGCCCGGTGTATCGATGACCTGTAGTCGCCGACCATTGAAGCTGGCGCCAGCGCGGACGATTTCGACGGTCGTTCCCGGGTAATTGGAGACCGTGACGTAGCGGCTGGTGAGGTTCTTGAAGAGCACGCTCTTCCCGACGTTCGGGTTTCCCACCAGCACGACGGTGTCTTCCGTCGCGCCCGCCTTGGTCAGTTTGGTTTCGCTCATGTCCCTTGACACAACGCTAGAGCGACACGCCGGCGTCGTCTGTCGGGCGATCGCTGCGGTCTTCTGAGGGGAAAATCCTGACGGTTGCGCGCGGTCACTTGTCCGTCTACGCTTTCATAGCGGGTCAACCCTGCCATACTCGTAACACGAAACGACTCATCCAGAATCGGAGGTGGTAAGAGTGCCGAGACTCACACCCGACCCCAGCTTCTACCCCTCGCCCAAGCTGGCCACCGCAGCACCACCGGAATCGCTGGCGTACGTCGCGATGCTGAACCCGACGCTCGAGGGCTATCCCGATGCGATGGGTGTCGTTGACGTTGACCCCAACTCAGAATCGTACGGGAAACTCGTCGGCAAGGTCGATATGCCGGACGTGGGCGATGAGCTCCACCACTTCGGTTGGAATGCGTGCAGCTCGTGCTTGTGTCCGACCGCGTCACACCCTCACATGGAGCGCCGGTACCTGATCGTCCCCGGGTTGCGTTCCTCGCGCATCATGATCGTCGATACGAAACCGGATCCGCGAAATCCTACGATCAAGAAGGTGATCTCGGCCGAGGAGCTGGCTGAGAAGACAGGCTATTCGCGGCCCCATACGTCGCATTGTGGCCCCGATGGAATCTACATGAGCGCGCTCGGGGCACCCGATGGGGAGGGTCCCGGGGGAATCTTTGTACTCGACCCTGAGACGTTTGAGATCCGTGGGGTCTGGGAGAAGAAGCGTGGCCCTCAGTACCTCGCGTACGATTTCTGGTGGCATTTGGGTCACGACGCGCTCATCACCAGCGAGTGGGGGACGCCCAACATGGTGGAGAACGGGGTCAACCCAGAGCTGTTGCTGGGCGGCAAGTACGGGCACCAGATCCACATCTGGGATCTCCCGAACCGCAGTCACGTCGAAGCGATCGATTTTGGCGCTGAACAACAGATGGTGCTCGAGCTTCGGCCCGCTCACGATCCCAACAAGACCTATGGGTTCGCCGGTGTGGTGACGTCGCTTGAAGACCTATCGGCATCGGTCTGGGTTTGGCAACGGGACAAGACCAACGGAACCGCGGCGTGGAAAGCCGAGAAGGTGATCACGATTCCGGCAGAACCAGCCGACGCCGACCAGCTACCCGAGCTGCTCAAGGGGTTCGGCGCGGTGCCGCCACTGGTCACGGACATCAACTTGACCGTCGATGACCGCTTCCTCTACGTGTCGTGTTTTGGGACCGGAGAGATAAAGCAATACGACGTGTCTGACCCGTTCAACCCGAAAGAGACCGGTTCGCTCCGGATCGGCGGGATCGTTGGTCGTACACCGCATCCGAGTCAACCTGACAAAGCGCTCAACGGCGCGCCTCAGATGGTCGAGGTCAGCCGGGACGGCCGCCGCATCTACTTCACCAACTCACTGTACATGGCGTGGGACAACCAGTTCTATCCCGACGGGCTCAAGGGCTGGATGGTGAAGGTCGACGCCGATCCGGACGGCGGCATGCGGTTCGACGAAAACTTCATGCTCGAGTTCGATGAGTTCAGGCCGCATCAAGTCCATCTGGAAGGTGGCGACGCCTCATCGGATTCGTACTGCTTCTCCTGAGGTAGACCTTGAAGGCTGGCGCCTTCCAGTGGTGGGCGCTGCTTTTCGGGCTTGGTGCGTTCCACGGTATGAACCCCGCCATGGGATGGTTATTCGCCGTCGCTCGAGGCATGCAGGAGGAGAGTCGACCGGCGGCCTGGTGGGCGATGGTGCCGCTGACGGTCGGCCATTTCCTGGCGATTGGTGCGGCGATCGCGGTGGCGGTGGTCGCTGGCGATATCGTTCCACTCGCCGCGCTGCGGTGGCCGGTTGGGATCTTATTGATCGGTCTGGGCGGTTACCAACTCGTGCGCCACCGTCACCCACGTTATCGGGGCATGCGGGTCGGGACCTGGGGGTTGCTCGTGTGGTCGTTCCTCATGGCCTCGATCCATGGCGCCGGATTGATGGTGATCCCGCTGTTCCTTGGCCCCTCCGATCTCACGCTCGCGGCCATGGCCACGCTGGTTCACGGCGCCGGGTACGCGCTGGTAACCGTGTTTCTGGCTGGGCTCTTCTATGAAAAGATCGGTGTCGGGGTGCTGCGGCGGGCGTGGATCAACGTCGACCTGGTCTGGGCACTCGCGCTGATTCTGATCGGGGTCGTGACGCTCAGCGTCTAGTCGTTGCTTCTGCACCGTCGCCCGACACGATGATGTCGTCGAGCGCGAGGATGAGCTTCTCGAGGATTCGACCCCCGCGCGGATCGTCGACCAGCGCAGCGGCGATGTAGCGGTGTCCGTTGTGTTCGATCAACGCGGCATCGGCGTGGTGCTGGCGGAAGCTCCCCGACTTGCGGTAGATCGTCGCCTCGGGACGGCTCGCTAGCCCCCTGACGAACTTGTGCTGGATCCCCGGGTCACCGAGGATCTCCAGCATCTCGCGACTGCGCTCTCGGCTGATCAGAAGCCCCTTGTCGAGCAGCGCGAAGAAGCGCGCCGCCTGACGAGCGGTGGCGCCATGTGAGAAGTTGTTCAGCGGATCGCGCCGCACTGCGGGAGTGGGATCATAGGCCTTGCCGACCCACAGGCCGCCGTTCCCGGTTAGATCGTAGAGCCGGTATTCGGGTTTCTCTAATGTCTCGGCGATCGAATCGAATCCGACCAGCCGGATCGCCCGCGTAGCCGCCGAGTTGCTCGACACGCGGATCATGTCGGTGAGTGTCTGTCGAAGCGGGCCGGAATCATCGATTTCACCGGCCTCGATCTTCTCGAAGACCGTCAACAGAACCGCAATCTTGGGTAGGCTGGCAGCGTAGAACATCACGTCGTCGTTGATCCCCGCGTAGCGCAGCTCTTCCGGCACGGTGAGATCGACCAGGGCGACGCCGATCTGCTGGCGACGAATCAACGGTTGCAGGTCGAGCCTCGCCAAAGCCGCTTGGAGCTCGGCCTGAAGACCGCGGTCGATCTGTTCGAGGGCCATCGGTGTGGCGAGCACGTTTGATCCCTTGTCCCCGGCCTCCGACGGTGAGTACATGCCACACGTGGAGGTCACTCCGATCCCAACGATTAGCAGGATTACGGACGTTGCGAAGCGTCTCACGGCTTCAGCTCCCCGGTCGGTCGCGGATCAACCGCTCGACAAGAGTCGCGATCGTCTGATGCTCGACGGCGGAGTTGATCTTGAGCACGTTCGACATCATCGCTACCAGGTAGACCCTCGGGTTGTCCGTGCCGGCTGGTGACTCCACGATCGCCACCGAGTTCATGTAGTTGAGTCGGTTGCCACGGTACTTGCCGCACGTAAAGCCCTCTTCCGGTCGACAGCTGTAGAGCGAGCCGGACTTGAAGTACACGGCCGCGTCGTTGAGTGCCGGAGACGACGCGTAGCGGTAACGCCGGCGAGTGAAATAAAGGAGCTTTTTCATCTCGAGCGATGACCACCGATCGATCACCTTCCCTTGCTCGAGCTTGACCAGCCACTTGAGCAGCGCGAAGGGACTGGCGTAACTCGAAATTCCAGGAACCAGGTTTTGACCCCCGCGGGTGAAGAACGTTCCATGCCGCCACTCGTCTTCGCCGACCCCGATTCGCCGCAGGGGACCGTTGATTACCTCGATCGAGGTCGCCTGGAGGTCCGGCTTAGGTGTGTCTCGGAAGTAGGCGCTCTCTTCTTCAGGCGAAGCCGGGTAATCGCGACCGAAATGCGACAGGTACATCGCCTCGCGCCACACTGTGCTGGCGGCGGCGTTGGAGCTTGGGGACGCCATGTGGTCGACCCACTCCCAGAGGCTGAACACATCGCCCACGCGAATCGGGCGGTGAACGAGCGAGTTTCTCTCGATGTCGACGATCGGGACCGAGTGAGAGTCCGTGTGGATGATCGACTCGGCGGTGATCTGGGTATCGCGAAGAACACGAAGCCGATCGCCCGGGGCGGGCCAAAACCGCGCCAACTCGGAGAAGACCCCCGTCATCACAACCAGTTTTCCGATGCTCCCCGGCGCGTACGTCTGATTCTCTCGCAGCGCTGCGTACTTTGGGCTCGAGGGATCGGTGATGTCCAGCACGGCGATCGAGTAACTCCGGTTTCGTCCGCGGAAGATCCCCTCGATTCCCTGCTGGAGGTACGGGTCACGCGGAGTGTCGGGAGTGAGCTCGAAAGTCGGGTTGACGCCGGCCATCCGCAGTTGGATGTTGGCCTCGCCGAGCAGCGCACCGTTGGGCACCTTCCGCCCTGGGAGCTTGCCCTCTTGAACCTGCCGATATGCCTCCAGCCGCCGGATCCGCGTGCGCTCGTATCCGTCAAGCGGGTAGCTCGGGATCGAGGTTGGCACCAGCAGCGCCACACCGGCGATGCCCAAGAGCTTCGCGGTCGCAATCATGATCAAGGTCGCGCGCGCAACGGTGCGTCCAATCGAACCGGCCGGTCCGCGCGATCGAGCACTGCTCGGTCCATCGCCGCCAGTCCAGCCAACTGGGCGGTCGGCGAGTCGGATGACAGTGGACGGATCTGAAACAGCCACAGCGCGCCATCCAGGAACCCGAACTCGACATCCCAAGGAAGCGCTCGACCGGCTTCGTCTCGCGGTGGCTCGAACCGTTCTCGCAACGTCTGGACGAGATCCTTCAACGCCGCGATCTCCGGGTCGAGCAAAACCCGCTCTGCGCCGGATGGCAAGACCTTCTCGAAGCCTCCTTCGCCGGTCATCTTGAGCTGGCTGCGCGTGGGTGCCTTGTACTGGTCCAGTAGGATCGGCTGGTCGCCATCAACGGGCAGGAGCAACGCTTCCGAGGCTTCGCCGCCTACGACACCCCCGACGCCCTCAGACGCGGTCGCGGTGAGGTAGGCGGGATTACCGGTCACCAGATTCACAGAGACGAGAACACCGGATTTCTCGACCGGCACACTGCGCTGAATCAAGACCGAAACATAGGTGTGCTCCGGGTTCTCGAGGATCGGCCGGCGCCACGCGAAAGCGCGTTCGGTAAACGGGGATGCCCACACCCGCTTGATCGAGTGGAGAATGTCCTCGAACTGGATTTTGTTGGGTACCGTGAGGTTGAGACCGGCACCACTGAACTCAGCCAGATCTTCGACATTGGTGTCACTGCGGACAAACACGCCGAACGATCCCAACGGACCCCACGCCGACAGCCGTTCTCGTAGATCTGAAACCAGGCTTGGATCGAGATCGATCTGCACGATTTCCCGGCGGAACGATGCCAACCGTTCGGAGATAAACGCATCGATCTCCGATGCCGGTTCGCCCGCGTCCTCCATTCTGTTGACGGCGTCATAGAATGCGACCATCTCGGCGTAGAGGTTGGCACCGCCGGTCGTGCGATGGCGCTCGAGATGAGAACGGAAGATCCCGAACGGGAGCGCCAATCCGGGAGAAACCTGTGCCGGGAATGCGCGCTGGAGGCGCGCTACGCCAGCCGCCTTGGGTCCTACAACCTTACCAGCGCGGTCGAGATCCAGCGCTTCGAGCGGAAGCACACGCCGCTCGTCGAGATCGAGCGCGTCTTCGTCGATCCGAAACGTGCGTGCCGGACCAGTCTCTTTCTCGGCCAGAAGGGCGCGTTCCTCAGGGGTCAGCTGATCGATCTCCTTCAGAACGACGACGCCCAAGCCGGACACGGCGTAGAACAGCTCCTCGCCGACGTGCGGCACGATCGCTTCGAGCGCGGTGCTGGCGATAACGCTGTTGGGGATGCCAAGGCTCCGCGCTAGCAACTGCAGGTGCGAAAGCATGTTGCCTTGATCGAGCGACAGGATCCCACCGACCGGAGGCAAGTCGGCAAGCGTCTGCGGCAAGATGTAGATGCGGTCGGGTCGATAGTCGAAGTCAGCCGCTTCGGCCTCGGTGACGTGCTCAAGCACGCCCCGGGCGACGCCCGGATTGAGCCCGTAGATCGCTCCGCCGAGCGAGCGTCCGAACGCGGTGTGCGTGACGCCGAGCTCGCCGTTGGCATCGAGCGTCAGAGATTCGACCACGTTGGCCAACGGCAGGAGTGCTGTCGCTCGCAGGAGATCGGCCGAGAACGACTCGGCCGCGGGCTCGATCTGTGTGTAACGCTCCACGGTTTGGCCAAAAACAGCTTCGATCGTCGCCTGGACCCACAGTCCGACACGCTCCAGATATCGAACCGAGCCGCGATACCGTTCCGCTGTAACCTCGTCCTGTACCGTCAGCTGATCGATTATCTCGAGCTGCGCGGCCAGCTCCAGGCGTGACAACAGCCCGCGTCCGTAGGCGCCGATGATCAGGCTACGCGCTGCGTCAAGCGCTTGTTGACGGTTGGCCAGACGACTTGACGCCGCGACCCCATTCTGGAGCAAAAGCTCTTGGAGCACGAGATCGAGGTCGATTCTCCGAAGATTGGCCACGCCGTCGCTCGATGTCTCGACATCGTTGCGAAGCCTGGCGGTCAGGTCAGCGATGTTCCGGCTGATCTCGCCCGGGGATGCCCCTCGGAGGCGGTCCTGCAGTTGCCGCAGGTCGTCGCCCCAGGCCTCACCCCGGAACGGCTCTACACCAAGGAACGGTTCCAGTCGCTCGGCTGGATCGCGGTCGTAATAGGCGCGTAGATCGGTGAGCAGTGACCGCAACGCTTCCTCGTGGCCAGCGGTGTTTCCGGTGGCAATGAAGTTTTCGACCGCATCGATATCGCCGGCGTCGGGATACGAGTGGATCTTGACCCGAATCGGCTGGAAAGCGGGGACGGCGTTGCCGACCTCTTTTGACACTTGCCGGATGCGATCGATTCGAGATGACTGCGGTGCGTGTGGGACTTCGCGCACTAACTGCACGGCCAACAAGAAGTTCTTGCTGGTCCACGTCGGATCGCTCAACAGTCGGCTCAAGAGCTCGCGGCCGGCAGCCTCCTCGTCTTCGGCTTGCCGCGCCCCGCGATAGTACTGGGCTTGGCGGAAGTCCCACCCGTCGTCGGCGCGTCGCAGATACCCTTGCAACGCTGTTTCCCGCAACCGTTCGTGGCGGTTTTCGGCGTCGAAGAACACTTCCCACGGGAGCGCGATGAACAGTGCTCCCACCGGGTAGCCCAGCTCGCTCAGCCGGATGGCGTCTGACGAGAGCTGCCCGTGTTGGTGCCCGCCGCCCCGATCGCCACACGGGTACGGCCTCGGTGGGTGATTCGTGCCGTCGCTGCAAAACCAACGCAATCCGGCAAAAGGACCGCGCTGGTTGGTCTTGACCCGCTCCAGCAGGGTTCGGGCCTCTTCGCTTTCGCCTTGATTGGTTTGCGGCGACGCCAACGAAGGCATCGCCAGCGCCAGCGCGACGACGCAGACGAGCTGTAACTGGGCTCGTCCGGTCACGTGCCTGGCCCCGATAGTCGGCGAGCGCTCAACGGCTGCGTCGGTCTTTCCCGCTGCGTCGGTCTTTCCCGCTCCGCCGATCTTTCCCGCCCCGACGCTCTTTTCCACTCCGGCGATCCTCAGGGACTGGTGGGCCCGAACGCCGATCCGCGCCGGAGCGCCGCTCCCCCTCGTGACCCGATTGGCTGGCTTCCATGGCCCGTCCTCCTGTGCAGAGGTGACGCTTGATCACGTCAAATTGGTTCATACGAGACTCCTCAACAACCTGATCGGCAATTCTGGGCTTCCATATGATATACTCCCCGGATATCCGATCACCTTCGCGACGGGAGACAATCAGATGAGTCAGGGACGGCCGATTGTCTTGACCGCGCCATTGACCGAAATGATCGAC
>JBDHIC010000015.1:0-26023 GCA_039589035.1 Gemmatimonadota bacterium
CCAGCGGATAGAAGTGATCAACGCATCCGGCGCCTGGCGCCGGAGCATGAGGTCGTAGAACGGCGTGACCCAGGGTTCGCGATTGGCAAACACGGTTCCGAACCAGCGCTCGATGAACAACGCCGTGTACTCGCCGAGTGACGGCTCGCCGACCTGATCGTAGGCTTCGAGAAACCGGTCCCACCATGACAGCTCGTCTCGCGTCCACGCCAGGTGCGGATTGAGCAGAACCATCGAGCGGACGCGATCCGGTGACGCGTGTGCAAACGCAATCGCGATCCGCGCATTCAATCCAGCGGCCACGATGTGCACGCGATCGAGACCAAGCCCGTCGAGCACCCGGCCCAGATCGTCGCGGTGGGCATCAAGCGAGTAGTCGGCGTTGGCGGCCGGCTCCGACCGACCCTGGCCTCGCACGTCGTAACGAATGAGCTGATGGTTGCCGCGCAGATAGGGCAGGATGTGAAGCCAGCTCGACGTGTCATTGGCCCAATCGGCGATCATCACGACCGCCGTGCCGCGACCATCCTGTTCGTAGAAGATCTGCGGCGCGTTCGATTGAGCGGCTGCGTCCCCGGCGAAGAGAAACGCCAGGGCGAGGCCGAGAAACAAGAAACGGACGCGGTTCGGGGCAGCTGTCATCGCCGTTCGAATGTGATGGCTCGCTCGCTGCCGGGCAATCAGCGCTTACCGCAAAGAGCGTCGCGACGCCGAGCGCGCCGCGTGGTAACCGCACATCCCGTGCACCCCACCACCCGGCGGTGTCGACGCCGAGCACAAGTAGAGTCCCTCGATCCCCGTTCTATACGGGTCGCGGCTCGCTACCGGGCGGGCGAACGCTTGCTTCAGATCCATGACACCGCCGCCGATGTCACCACCGACGTAATTGGGGTTGTACGCTTCGAGCTCGAGTGGTCCCATGGTGTGACGCTCGATGATCCGATCGCGAAAACCGGGGGCGAAGCGCTCGACTTGGGCCTCGATCCGGTCCGTCATGTCGACCCGTGAGCCGTGCGGAACGTGGCAGTAAGCCCAAGCGGTGTGCTTCCCCGCCGGGGCCCGGGATGGATCGAACAGCGTCGGCTGCGCCAACAGCACGAATGGGTGCTCGGCAATACCGCCCTGCCACGCGGCGCGCTCGGCGAGCGCGATCTCGTCGGCGGTTCCACCCACGTGTACGGTGGCGGCACGGGCGCACTCCGGCGCCGCCCACGGGATCGGCGCGTCCAGCGCCCAATCGACCTTGAACGCACCGGGGCCGTATCGATAGCGCTCGAGCCGGCGGCGATACCGCGGCCGCATGCGATCGTCACCGATCGCAACGAGTTGCCGCGGTGTGACATCGAGCAACACCGCCCGCGCCGCTGGCAGCTCATCGAGTGAACCGATGGCGGCGTTGGTCACCACCTCCCCACCGAGCGATTGCAGGTGCGCCGTTAACGCGTCTGCGATCCGTTGCGACCCGCCGCGGGGCAGCGGCCAGCCGACAGCGTGGCCCAGAACACCCAGTGTCAGCGCTCGAGCGGCAAAATCGAGTGCGCCGCCAACCCGGCAAACAACGCCGTCGCGCGGCGCCCCACGAAGTGGCGGCTCCAAAGCGATTCCGCCGATGAGAGCGCACGGGCTCCGAATCGCGCCATCGCGATCGGTCGGCGTGGCAGACCGGCCGGTCCAAGCACGTCGTCGACGATCGCTTCCCATCGTGCCACCTGCGGATCGATGAGCGCGTGGTAGGCCTCGCCGTCGTCACCCAATCCGGACGCAGTTTCGTCGACGCCGCGCTCGAGCACGACCGCCGTCCCGCCGTCCAACGGGTGCGCCAGCGGCGCATCAGGATGCACCCAGTCGAGTCCGTGCTCGGCCAGCGGCAGCGTGCGAAAGAACGGCGAGCCGACGCCGAGCGGGTGGATCGCCGAGCACACGTCGTGCACGAAACCGGGTTGTGTCAGCTCCGCCGATCGCGTCCCACCGCCGACTGTGCCCGCGGCTTCGTAGGCGCGCACCGCGTACCCTTCGCGCGCCAGCGCGATCGCCGCCGCCAAACCGTTCGGCCCGGTTCCCACCACCACCGCGTCAAACCGCTTTTTCTCACCACCGTTGCGCTTCGGGATCAGCATTCTCACGCGCAATGGTACTCGCTGCGGCGTACCCGGGCCTCGGCGCCGATGGTAACGACCTTGGCCCCCGTGGGCAGCGCGCTACCTTTTTTCATATGCAGGCCACTCGTGACCCGAGACACGATCTCCTCGCTTACCTTGAGCGATACCGGCGCAGCCGGCGACTCACTGCCCGACGCGCCGACCGGTGGCGGCGACGAGGTCTGCGCGGGCGCGAGATCGCGAATCGGGCCGAGCGCGTTGCGGGCACACTGGCCGCGCACGGTGTCCAAGCCGGCGATCGCGTCGCGTTGGCGCTGAACGACGGACCGCTGTGGCACGCCGGGTTCTTCGGCACGCTGCGCGCTGGTGCGGTCGCGGTACCGCTCGACCTGTCGTTCGAGCCGCAACACTTGCGCCAGCTCGCGCTCGACCTCGAGCTGCGTGCCGTGTGTACCGAATCCGAGGTGCCGGATCTCGAACTCGGATTGCCGCAAGTGGTAATCGATTGGCGCGACGACCAGGACATCGCTCCATCAACGGTTGCGTGGCCATCGGACGATCCGGAGCGGATCGCCGAGATCGTGACCACCTCAGGCACGACCGGCGCACCCCAGGCCGTGCCGGTCACCCATCGAAACCTGAGCTCGGTGCTCGACTCGCTCGGCAACGAGATCGACAAGTATCGCTGGGCGCTGCGGCTGACTCCCGCGATCCGGATCGCGGTATCGCTCCCGCTCTCTCATCTATACGGTCAGGTCATGGGTGTTTTCCTGCCGCCGCTATTGGGCGCGCGCGCCACTCAGCTCGACCCCATGCCGGCTCCCGATCTGGCCCGTGCGCTACGCGATGAGCGAGCGTGGGTTCTGGCCACCGTGCCGCGCACACTTTCGCTCCTCGGCCGTTACCTCGAGTCGCAAGGCGCGTCGCTCTGGGGCGCGGACGAGATGAACCGCAAGCTGAAAGTCGCGCGCAACCGCCCGTGGCCGGTGCGATGGGCGATGTTTGCGCCGTTGCGCCGGCTCGTTGGGTATCGTTTGATCGCGGTCGTGTCAGGCGGTGGGCCGCTGGAAACAGCGACCGAGTCTCTGTGGCGAACGCTCGGGTACGTCGTCGTTCAGGGGTACGGCCTGACCGAAACCGCACCGTTGGTGACGCTGAACCACCCGTTCGACACCGCCCCGGGATCACTCGGCAAACCGCTGCCCGGCGTGGAGGTTCGGATCGCCGCTGACGGGGAGATCCTGGTGCGTGGGGCCAACGTCGTCGCCGCCCGGGTCGGGGGGCCGGCGGTCGACGATCAGGGATGGCTCCACACCGGTGACCTGGGGCGGTGGGACGATCGCGGACGACTCACGTTTTTGGGTCGGATGGGTGAGCGCATCGTGACGACCGCTGGGGTCAACGTCGACGCGGAGCCAGTCGTCGCCGCGCTCAAGCGACAGCCGGGAGTCCTCGATGCGGTGGTGCTGGAACGGCCGTGGCCACCGCCGGGAGCGGTGAGCGCAGTGCTCGTCGTCCGTCCCGGCGTCGACGCTCAACCTGCCGTCACGCAAGCCAACTGTGAGCTGCCCGACGCGGCGCGGGTACGATCGTGGCGCGTCTGGCCGGAGCCCGATTTCCCGCGCACGCGAACCGGCAAGCCGCGACGCGCGGATGTGCGCGAGTGGTTGCGGCAACAGGCTCCAACTTCAGCCGGTGCCCCAGCCGCACGCACCTCCGTCGATCCGTTCGATACAATCGCCGGGATGGTCGGAGATCTGACCGGCGTCGCGCCACCCGACTTGGCGCGCGACACGCGACTCGAAGACGCGTTGTCGTCGCTCGATCGGGTCGAGCTCATGACACAGGTAGAGATGGCGTACGGCGCGACCGCCGCGGACGAGGTTTTCGCCGGCGATGCGACGTTGGCCGAGGTCGCCGAAGCGATCGCGAGCGAGCTCACGGAAGGCGCGCGCGCGGAGGAGGATCACAAAGTGGAGCGGGAGTCGCTCGACGTGGGGTTCGCCAGGTGGCGCCTCTCACCTCCAATACGCGTCGTGCGCGCCGCGCTTCAGACGCTCGTCATGCGGCCGGCGTGGCACACCCTTTTTGATCTCGATGTCGGAGGTCGAGAGCACGTGCGCGCGCTTCCCGGACCGGCGCTCATCGCCAGCAACCATCTCAGCATTCTCGACCCGGGCACGGTATTGTTCGCGCTGTCGGCGCGCGTCTCGACGCGGATCGCGCCGGCGGCGATGTGGGGTCACTTCACCGCGTCGCGGGCTGGTTGGCTACAGTACCAAGCGGCCGTTTTTGGCTTGAACTTGGTGCCGTTGGTTCAATCGGGAGATTGGCGTCCCACGCTCTCGATCGCCGGCGCGGTCGTCGATCGCGGCTCGAGTGTGCTCATCTACCCCGAGGGAGAACGATCTCCGGACGGAGAGTTGCTCGAGTTTCGGCGTGGCGTGGCGGTCATGGCGCAGGAGTTGCACTTGCCGATTGTGCCATGCGGCATCGCAGGCACGTTGGCGGTCCTGCCACGCGGTGCACGGTGGGCTCGAAACTGCTGGCTGCGCTCGGCGCCAGTGGCGATTCGGTTCGGCGAACCGCTTCCGGCCCCGGGGCCCGCTGACGATCTGCAACCAACGATGACCGAGCTGGTGAATCGGATCGCGGCGCTGAGGAGCGATGCCTTGCGAGCCGCCGGCAGCAATTAGCAACGTCACTGGGAGAACCAGATGAGCACTCCGCTCGTTTCGGTCCTACTACCCGTCTGCGATGGCGAACCGTACTTGGTACAGGCGATCGCCTCGCTCCGAGCCCAGACGATGCCCGATTTCGAGGTCATCGCGGTTGACGACGGATCGACCGACGACTCCTTGGAGCAACTCGAGGAGTGGGCCGAGGACGATCACCGCGTCCGAGTCATAAGCCAGCCCAAGGGTGGTATCGTGGCAGCGCTCGAAGCTGCTCGTGCTCAAGCTCGCGGGTCGTACCTGGGGCGCATGGACGCCGACGACATCGCGGCGCCCGGTCGACTCGAACACCAGTTGACGCTCCTAGCGAGCGACGACTCGCTCGTCGCCGTCGGGTGTCAGGTCGAGTACTTCCCCAAGAACGCCCTGCGCGACGGCGCGCGACGGTACCAAGATTGGATCAATGCGCTGACGACTGCGAACGACATCGCGCGTGACATCTTCGTCGAGTGTCCGCTCGCCCACCCTACCCTGCTCGCGAGTGCCAGGCGCGTCGCCGAGGTCGGCGGGTATCGAACCACCGGGTGGGCCGAGGACTACGACCTGATCTTGAGACTGTGGGAAGCCGGTGGCCGGTTCGCCAAGGTGCCCGAGGTGCTGTTCAAGTGGCGCGAGCGAGCCGATCGGCTATCGCGGATCGACCCCACATACTCGCTGGACGCTTTTCGGCGCTGCAAGGTCCACTACCTGGCGCGCACTTTGTTTCGGGATCGCGATGGGATCGTCATTTGGGGCGCCGGCCCGACCGGCAAAGGGATGGCCCGCACACTGCTCGAGGCCAAGGTTCCGCTGCAGGCGTTCATCGATCTCGATCCGCGAAAAATCGGACGCCGGATCTACGGCGCGCCGGTCGAGCCGCCGACGATGATCAACGAGTACCAAGGATCATTCTGCCTGGCGGCTGTCGCCCAGCCGGGCGCACGTGAAGAGATCCGCGCCGCGTTGGCCGAAGCCGGCTGGCTCGAGACAAAGGACTTTGTCGCCGTCGCGTAGTTAAGTGGTGGCTTCCGTCTTTGCCGCACTGGGTCGGCGGATCAAGAGCGCAAACACAATCATGTGGGTCACCAACAGCGCCGGGACGACGATCGCCGGGATGAAGTAGGTCGCCCCAAACTCACCGTCAGGTACGCGCTGAAAGCCCCTGTACACTGCGTTCATGAGATCGAGGAACCCCTCGATGTTGAACAACCAAACGAGCGGGATCGCGATCGCCCAGTTCAATCGCAAACCGATTAGGGCCACAAAAGCGAGTGCCGCCGCTAACAAATCCCCGTAGGCCGCTGGCTCCGCGAAGCCGGGATCCAATGGTGACGAAGTGACGCCGACGACCAGGAACGCCAAGCCGATATGGCGAAACGAGTGAAACAACAGGAATGGCGTCAATGCGTCTCGCAATGTGTACCGGGCCAGTAGCGGCATGATGTACCAGCGAGCGATGAGCCCAAAGCTCACCAGACTCATCGTGATGCTGAGTGGCAGGAAGAGATCGCGCACTAGTGCGGCGTGCCCGTTTTTCGGGCAACCAGCGGGCCGGGAACGTGGGGCGAGAGATGGAGCGCCAGGAACAGCACCTCTTCGGTCGTCATCTCGCGGCCTTCGGTCCATCCGTCGACGAAGTCGCGGCTGCCCATAATGGATCGAATCGTTGCCTTGGCGGCCTCGAATTCGGCTTGCGTATGTGGTGGTAGCGATACATCGCCCGACTCCAGCATCGCGTCGACCCGCCCGCACAAACGAACCGCACGCCGGGGCCGTTCTTCAGAGCGCCTGAGCGTACAGCTCGCGAGCGCGTTCGGTGCCACCTTCTACCCGCGCCATATCGCCCAAACCGGACAGCGATTCGGCCATTCCCAGTGTCTCGTTCAATTGACGGTAGTGTTTGAGGCTCCGCTCGTAGAGCGAAACGGCGCGATCGAGATCCTTCTCCTCACGAGCCAGATCTCCGAGACTCAGAAGGCCGTGCGCCAGGCGGTGATAGTTGCCGGTGCTCCGTGCGAGCTCAACGCTCGTCTCCAACATCTCGTTGGCGGTTCTCAGGTCGCCCTCCTCTTGTGCCAGCGCGCCCAAGTTTTCGAGTGCCGCAGCGATCCGGGATGCGTCGTCTCCCGCCTTACCGACCGCGAGCGCTTCTTCGAAAGCTTCCCGCGCTCGAATCTTGTCGCCGGCATCACGACAGGCCGAGCCGAGGTTGACCAGGACCTGGCCAATCGATGTCTTGTCGTCCAGCTGACGGTATAACATCAGGCTGCGCTCGAGATGATCGATCGCCACCGGTTGCTCGTTCTGCCAACTCGCCAGAACACCCGCTCCAAGTCGCGCTTTGGCCCGATACGCCGCGTCCGACCCGTCGTCACACAAGTCGAGTGCCTGCTCCAGCCAGTAGCGGCCCTCGGCGAGGTAGCCCCGGAGGAGCCAAAACTGCCACAACGAAGCGCTCAGCCGAAGCGCCGCCTCTGCGTCATGCGAACACAGACGTCGAAGGACACCGCGGAGATTGGGCCGTTCGAACTCGAGCTGATCGAGCCACTCGCCCTGCTCCTGAGTGCAAAAGTGACACTGCCCGGCATCGATCATTTCGACGTAGTACGCACTTTGCCGCGCCGCCCACTCGTTCACGGTCCCGGTCTCCTCGAGCCTGCACCGAGCGTACTCGCGAATCGTCTCGAGCATCCGGAAGTGCGGGCTTCCGAACCGTGTTCCGACTTGCTCTAAAAGGCTTTTTTCGACCAGTGAGATCAGCAGTTCGAGTGTTTCGTTCCGCGAGCCTCCACTCGCGACCCACATAGCCTCGATCGACTCGATAACGCACCCATTCTCGAACAGCGACAGGGCGTAGAAGAACTCGCGCTCCTTTTGGGTCAGGAGCGCATCGCTCCAACGGATCGTGTTCTCCAAACCGTGGTGTCGACCCGGCGCATCGCGCGCGCCGGTCATCAAGAGGTCGAAACGACGCTCGAGGAGTTCGGCGATTGATTGGGGTGGAAAAACTTTTACGCGGGCGGCGGCGAGCTCGATCGCCAACGGAAGACCGTCCAGCCGTCGACAAATCTCGACCACCGTCGGAGCGTTTTCGTCGGTCAACCGAAACGCAGGCATGACCGCCCGAGCGCGCTCGACGAACAACGCCACCGCCCCTGATTGCTCGACGTACTTCTGGCTGAGCGAAGCTTCTTGGCTCGGGATTTCGAGCGGTGGAACCGAGTACTCGTGCTCGGCTCGGAGTCGCAGCGGGGACCGACTCGTGACCAGGACCGAGAGCTTGGGGGCCTGCTCGAGCAGAGTGTTGACCAACGGCGCTGCCGACAGGACGTGTTCGAAATTGTCAAGCAAGAGGAGCATCTCGCGCTGTGCCAAATGCTCGACCAGCGCCTTGAGCACGGTGGTGTCATCTCGGATCCGCACACCGAGCGACTGAGCGATCGTCATGCACACCCCATCCGTGCCAGTCGACGCCAGTGTCACCACTCTCGAACCATGTTCGAAGCGGTCCGTGAGGTTAGCGGTTACCTCGATCGCGAGGCGCGTTTTGCCAACACCAGCGGGTCCGGTGAGCGTGACGAGTCGCACTGCGGGTGCGTCGAGCAACGCGTCGACATCTTTCATTTGTCGCTGGCGACCAATAAATGGCGTGGGCTGCCAGCGCACTCCGGGGTCGCCCTCAGCTTTGATCTGCTCCCGAGTGCGAATCGTCTCGATCGCAGCCCGCGTTTCGGGCGCCGGCTGAACACCAAACTCGCGTAGGGTGTAACTGGCAAGGGTTTCGTACGCTTCGATCGCCCCAGCCCGGTCGCCAAGCTGGTCCAACATCGAAATCAGCGTTCGAACGACGCGTTCGTCGGCTGGATCCAGCAACGACCAGCGGCGCAACCAGTCGGCCGCACAGGGCAGGTCATCGCCCTCCTCAGCCTGTTTCACCAGCTTGGCAACAGCCGAAATGGCGCCCTGCCCGAGCCTCGCGCGCTGTAGCTCCAGCCACTCTTCAAACGCTTGGGACGCATCGCCGATGAAGAAGCCGGGCAGAAAGTCCCCATCCCCGTAAAGCGCCATCGCGGCTTCCGTGTCACCGGCCTCGAGAGCCGCGTCGAACGCCAAGGCATCGCACCAGATCGATCCGGGAGCGATCCCGATCTCCTCCCGACCACGCGTCACGATGACCCCACGGCCGATCTTGGAACGCAAGAGATAGAGCGCCTGGCGGAGGGAGTGACGGCCGGCGTCTTGAGTGTGCTCAGGCCAAAACAGACCCAGCAGCGTGTCCCGGGATCGATTCGCGCCGATCGCCGTTTTGGCGGTACAGCTCGACCGAACCCAACGTCCGAAAACGGATTACAGGTTCTTTTTTTGGCACGCTAAGGTCCAGTGACGGTGCGATGACAGAAAAGTGACGGACACTACCTATGTTGTTGATCTTAGCGCCGCTAGGGGCGGCGTTCAACCGTTCCACAAAACCGAAACAGGAGCCCAACATGAACCGCTTAATCGCTTTGTGCTTGCTTGTCTCAGCGCTGACGATCGGTTGCCAGGCCAGCTCGCCGCTCGATCCGCTCGAGAACGACCGTTCGTTGACGCCGGCTCAAGATCCTAGCTGTCGCCTGGACGCCGAGATCTGTTAGCGATTTGCAGACTCTGCTGCTCTGCCAGAGGCGTTAGACCATGACTCGCACGTCTTTGACCGGACCGGCGTTCGCTATCGTCGCCAACGACGTGTTGGAACAGGTGTTGGCGCAACCCGAGATAGTGGCCGGGGCGATCTACGTGCTGGACGAGCGGAGGAGTGCGCTCGAGCAAGTGGCGTGCAAGGGCCTCCCCGATGACTCCGCTCGCGAATCTTCGATCTCGGCCGGCGAGGGGCGCTTGGGGAGGGTTGTGTCGACCGGTCAACCGGTCATCTCGGATGTCCAGCTGGGCGACGACAGCATGACCGTCCACTGCGTTTACCCGCTCAACGACGGTGGAACCGTTTGCGGGGTACTGGAGGCCTACCTCAGTGCCCCGCCCGATTCCGTGCCCGGGCTCCCACGCGTGCTCGACGTGCTGACCGCCAACGCGGCCGCGACCCTGCGCGACGCGCGAGAACTCGACGCGCTGCGGCAAAGCGTCCGGGTAGCCGACGAGTCGTACGACAAGTTCGTCGACGCGTGGTCACAGACGCTCAGCTGCCGCGACGAGACGCGTCGAAAGCACTCGCTTCGAGCAGCGGAGCTGACGCTAGAGACCGGCCGCGAGCTCGGTTTGTCGGAAACGGATCTTGTTCACTCCCGTCGCGGGGCACTGCTGCACGACGTAGGGTTGACCCGAGTCCCCGAGTCGATCCTCGAAAAGCCCGGGAAGCTGGCTGATTCCGAGTGGGAGATCATGCGCCTCCACCCGGTCTACGGGTACGAAATACTCCAGCAGATCCCAGCTCTTTATCCGGCCATCGAGATCCCCTACTGTCACCACGAGCGATGGAACGGAACCGGCTACCCGAGGGGAATCGAAGGCACCGAGATCCCGTTGTCGGCGCGCATCTTCGCTGTTGCCGACGTGTGGATCGCACTCTGCTCCCACCGTCCTTACCGAAGCGAGATCAGTCCGCAAGAAGCATCTACAGTGGTCAGTGACGCGAGCGGCTCGCTGTTCGATCCTCAGGTTTTGGAAGTTTTCCTCGGCGTCGTCCGCAACGCCGACGCAGCCTAGTCAGTCCCAAAGCCACGTTCGTCGTCTTGACAGGTTTCACCCCACGGGCTACATCGTGCACCGTTCGTCAATACAGTTGAGTTGTCCAGCCAAAAAGGGGAACCGTCATGAAGCTGCACTCGCTCGTCATCATCGCTGCGGGCACACTCATTGCCGCGACGCTCGTTCCGCAACAAGCAGCAGCGCAACAGGCAACCGCTGGAATAGTCTCCGGCAAGCAAAAGGTCGTCAGCTCGATGGAGCTGCCGGATGGCCGAACGATCCGACGCATGATGTTGAGCCTCGAGGTCACCGCTGACGATCCGTCGAGCATCTGGCATCTCGGCAGCCAGGACTGCTTCGCCACCTACATGTTTGGTGCTGATGGCTCGCTGATTGGCGGCCGCGGTCTTTGCGACTTCGTAAGTCCAGACGGAGACCTCTGGTGGCTTACTCTTGAAGCCTCGGGTGACGATCCGATACGGTGGAAGGGTCTCGGCGGGACCGGCAAGTTCGCCGCGGTCGAACACAGCGGTACGACCGTCACCCAAGCCGAATGGGGCGATGGAAAGATGGTGGCCCGCTGGGAAGGGACGATGACCGAGAAGTAGGCTCGGCCCGTCGGCTGTTCGGGCGACGCCGGATCCGGAGCTCGAACCGTTGGTCGAGGAAGGTCGCCAAGGGTTGATCCGCACCGGTGGGTTGCGCCGCGAGTGACGCAAAAGAAAAGGGCGAGACCACAAGGCCTCGCCCTTTCGTGTTCTACTAACTGGGTAAACCTAGTTGGTCGCCAGCGCCGGCTCGCCCCAGTATTGCAGCTCTGGGCGGTACCTCATGATCGTTTGCTCCCAATTCTCGATCGTCGGGGTGAATTTGGCCCACAGCTCCTGCATGCGCTCAGTCGCGTTGGCGTTCGCCACCGTCTGCTCGAAGCTGTTCGCGCCGTAGAAGTCAGACAGGTTGTCGATGACCGTCACGAACACCGCGCGGCCCGACTGTCCGAACTTCGTGTCGTGCCCCATGATCGGATAGGGATAGCCGATCTCCTTGAAGAACGTCATGTACTCTTTGACGATCCCGCCGAACTCCTCGTTCTTGCCCGGACGGATCGAGAACTCGAGCACCTCGACGTATTTGTGGTTCTCGATCTTCTGCTGGAAGTCAGCCATATCGCCGGGCATGTAGCTCCAATCCATCTTGTGCACGGAGATCTCTTCGTTGAGCACGCGATGGTCGATCGTGCCGATGGTGGCCATCGCCGCCTGCAACGACTCGTTCCCCTCGGTCCCTTCGAACTGCTTCATCCATTTCATCGGATCGTCGAAGTAGGCGTAGTTAGGGATCGGATAGATCAAAGTGTAGTCGTTGTTCTTGCTGTAGAACGTCCAACCGTACTCATGGGCCAGGTTGGCCGCCTGGGCGGCGTCGACGATCTGCTTGATCGCGGCTTCCCATTCGTCGGTCTGATCGGGGGCGACCTCCCAAGTCATGACCTGGACCAGGCTCTGGTCCTTCATTTCGTGCTCAGGCTCCTGGGCCAGGGCCGCGACCGGCAGGGCCAGGACGGCGATCAGGAGCGCGGAAAGGACCTCGCCCGCGCCTAGTGGCCCGACGGATACGTTTTCGCCTTTGCCATGATGTGTGCGAGTTGAAAAAGCGACCTCGATAAGGTGGAGAGAGATTAGCTCGCCCAGGATCGGCCGTCAACGGGCATGAGTCGGCAGATTTGAGATCGACTTGACGATCGTGTATGCTGTTTTCCCGGAGGGACCCGAGCAAATCTCTGGAAGGAGTTTGAGCATGCACAAAGCCCTACCGCGCGTGCTTCTGCCGATCCTCGTGGCCGTGTCGGCCTGTGGTCAGCAGGAGCCCGCGGAAACCGAAGTAACAGAGGAAGCCGCTAATCCGTGTGCGGCCGCGACCCAACCGGATCTCGATCCCGCACGCGTCACGCAGGGCGACCGAATGCTCAACCCCGGTGGCCTGGACGACGCCGCGCTTATCGCGCGCGGTGGGGAGCTCTGGGACGACAACAGTCTGAGCACGAATGGCTCCGCGTGTTCAACGTGCCATGTCGGGAACTACGCGCTGATGAAGGCGACCTTTGCCGAACCGTACCCGCATCCGGTTGCGATGGCCAAAGACCGCGCCGGGCTCGATCAAGTCAACGCCGCCGAGATGGTGCAGCTGTGCATGATCGTCCCGATGGCCGCTGAGCCGCTGGCTTGGGATTCACAAGAGCTGGCCGCACTGGCTGCCTACGTCGAGCACATTCGACCGGGGTTCGATCCCGCTGCTGCAGCGGCCGGAGTCAACCCCTGCAATCCGTGCGCTGGCAATCCGTGCAATCCGTGCGCAGGAAACCCCTGCAATCCGTGCGCAGGAAACCCCTGCAAGGGGTAACCCAGCGCTGACAATCGGGATCAGGCGTTAACGGCTTCTGGGCGTTGGCCCCGGAGGATGTCGGGCCAGACCAGCGTCAGCGCCCAGCAGATCGTAAAGAACCCGACGTGGTTCCAAAACGCGAAGCCGAGCGACGTATTGAGGCCGGGCAGGGCCGCTGGCCATCCCTGGCCGGCCAACACGCTGATCGTGACGGCGATCGCTGGAGCGGTGGCCAGCGTCGTGAGCCAACCAAGCACGAGCACCAGAACGAGGCCTGCAGTCCAGCGTGCGATCCGAGCGGCGGGCATCACCGGCTGATGCGACAAGAAAGCGTAGAGGGCGGCGTACGTCAGCGAAACGCCGAGGTGGATGCCCCACCCGATCGCGCCGGCCAGCGACTCGCTATAACCCCCCTGATTGACGATCTGGCGTCCCATGAACTGAGCGATGTTGGGCGAGAACCCTCCCAACGTCTGGGCCACCACGAACTGGATCGCTCCCACCAGGGCGGCGAGAACGACCCACGGGGCCAGTCTCTTCATGTCTACCTGGTGTCGAAGATCAGTTTGAGGAAGCCCCACACGGCGCCGATCGCGATCAGGAGGAACCACTTGTGGTCCATGGCGAGTTTGGCTGACTTGCGGATGGAAGTCTCGATGAATGAGCCGACTTCCCCGAAACCACCGCCGTACTCAGCGGCGGCCTGACCTAGTGCGGTAATGCTGATATCGAGCATCGTTCTTAGAAACTAGCCACCAACGACTGAGCTTAGCAACGCCTCGCATGGATCGTGTTGGTGGAGGCAACCGGGCTCGAACCGGTGACCTTCGGCTTGCAAAGCCGATGCTCTCCCAACTGAGCTATGCCCCCACCACCGCGCCTCGAAAGCTGTCGCTCGAACGGCTCGATTACAAGCCACACCACTATGACGGTCGGGCCGCAGGACGCGGGCCACGGATCGCAATCTGCACCCGAGGTCGGAGGCCGCCAGGCGCCCATTGCGACACCGACCTGAAGCCGTCCCCACCCCTCGACCGTAACAAGCTATCTATTCCTATCCAAATAATGTGCATTTGATCGGTCGAGTGGCGGTTGGCGTCATAGTTGCAGCCCCGCGGGGGCATGAATCACAAACTGGTAGTCCTACTGGAGGACGGTCGACGCCTCAAAGGTACCGCCGAAGTCTTCGATCCCGAGAAACCGTTCCTGCTCCTTCGCAGGATCGATGTGGAAGGCCACATCCTCGGTTTTCTCGACATCGAGATGAAGGACGTTGTGGCGGCGTTTTTTGTTCGCGATCTAGCGCTCAATCGCACCAGTCGTCAGACCGCGAACGATCCGCAGACCGACGCGGAATTCCCCGATCCATCCGGCGCCACGACCATTCGGCTGCGGTTTAGCTGGGGCGAGGTCCTCGACGGCGTGGTCTATGACTACGACCCAGCTGCCGATTGGTTCTTCCTATTTCCGGTGGGGATGTTGAACCGGGCCTCCAACAACCAGCGCGTCTTCGTCACCAAGAAGGCACTCGCCGCAACCGAAGTTCTAACCGCCCCGGCGGTTTAGCTCCAAGTAACAACAGCCTCGCTCCACCTCCGCGGCAGCGATAGGTTCGCGCTGTGGTGAGCTCCGTTTCGCGCCAAAGACTTCTCATCGGACTCCAAGCCGGGGCAATAGCCTCGGCGATCGTGCTTGGGCTGATGGCGACCGACGCTGTCCAAACGGTCGAGCGCAAGACTGGAGACGCCCGGCTCCGATTCGAGCGCGTAATCCGAGGCGCCGGGGTGACTGACTCGACCCTCGTCATCATCGACATCGATAATCGCTCGCTTCGACTCTACGAGAGCGATCTGGGTCGTTGGCCGTGGCCGCGAAACGCCCACGGCGCAATGCTCGAGTTCATCGCGCTCGGTGCCCCGAGTGTCGTGGCTTACGATGTTCTCTTCAGCGAGCCCGACCTCGCTCGGCCCCAAGCCGATTCGCTGTTCTTCGCCGCCGCCAAACGAGGACCACCGGTCGTGCACGCGGTCGCATTTGATGACCCTGAGGGTGAAACAGCAATCGCAGAGCTGGAGCGCGCGTTTATAGATCGCAATCGTCGGCTCGACGCGCTCGAGCGATTCGCTCTCCCCGAAACGACTTCCCTCTCGGCCCCCATGTTTGCAAATGTCAACCCGCCGGTGATCGAGCTGCTCGATAACGCGATCGGTGTCGGGGCGATAAACCGCGCTCCCGACCGCGATGGCGTCGAGCGACTCGAACCATTACTGGTCGAGCACGGGAGTCGGCTCTACCCGTCGATGGGTTTGGCAGCTGTTTTGGGTGGTCCGCGTGGATACGATCGCCTGACGGTCGTCGACGGCCAGCTGTCATTGGACGGTCGCTCGGTGCCGCTCGAGGCCGGCCGACTGAGACCACATTGGCGCGGTCGCTACGGCGAACCGTATCGCGTCATCTCGGCGCATGAAGTCTTGAACGGCTACGCGCAGATCGCGGTCGGCGCCGAGCCCGATCTCGACCCAGCCGAGCTCACCGACCGGATCGTCCTGATCGGATCCAGCGCGACCGGGGTTGGGGACTTCGTGGCTGGTCCGTTCAGTCCGACCGAGCCTGGCGTGTTTCTCCACGCCACGATCCTGGACACCTTGCGATCGGGCGACTTTCTGCGCGTTCTGCCGATCGGTTGGGTGGTGTTCCTGACACTGCTCGGCGCGTGCCTCACCGGCGTGGCGGTCGCGTTCATCCGGTCCGCGCAACGGTCGGCTGTCGCGTTGGCGGGCGTGCTCGCGGCGATCGGAGTGCTGGCGCTGGTCGCGTTTTTGATCGGCGGTTGGCTCGCACCGGTAGTGGCGCCGGCCACCGGCGCCGTTCTCGCCTACGCTGGCGCCATGGCCGGATCGTACGTGGTCGAGGGAAGACGCCACCGCCAGATCCGACGGATGTTCGCAAAATTTATCCCGCCTGAGGTCGCCAATCAGTTGGCCGAATCGGGCGAGGACCTTCATCGCACAGTCGAGCGTCGCGAGGTGACCGTGCTCTTCAGCGACATCCGAGACTTCACCGCCCAATCTGAGAGAGTCGAACCCGAGATCGTGGTCGACACCCTGAACGAGTATCTCACCGCGATGGTCAAGGTGCTGTTCGATCACGGCGGGACACTCGACAAGTATCTGGGGGACGGGTTGATGGCCTTTTTTGGGGCCCCGGTAGTCGAGCCCGAGCACGCCTCCCAAGCCTACCGCGCGGCGATTGGAATGCTGGATCGCTTGGAGACACTGAACAAAGACTGGGCCGCCGCCGGGCGGCCACGCTTGGACATCGGGATCGGCATTCACACCGGTCCCGCCGTGGTCGGCTTCATCGGCGACCCGGATCGGCGCATGGACTACACCGCGATCGGAGACACCGTAAACGTGGCGAGCCGACTCGAGGCCCTGAACAAGGAGATCGGCACGGCGATTCTGCTTTCGGCCGCGACGGCTCGAAAACTAGACGGCGCGCTGCCGTTGAAGTCAATCGGCGAACGCGCCGTCAAGGGCCGTGTAGAACCAATCGAGCTCTACACGATCACGGCTGATCGATGATGTTTCGTCCGCCGGGCGGACTGATTATGATTAAATACCGATGAACCATCCGTTAATCGAGCAACTCCTGTCGGGTTCCGGCATGCTCTACCTGCTCAAAGCACTGCTGGCAGTCGTCGCACTGCTGCTGCGCCAGCTCAGCCGCGATCCGTTCGTACGCCGCAGAGGGCTGGTCGTCGTCGCACTCCTCGCAATCTCGGCGCTCATCCAAACGCAACTGGGCCGCATCCCTGAGCGCGTGAGCGGTTTTATCACGCTGCCCAGCGGCGAGCAGATATCGACGCTCGTTTCAAACCCAACGTTCCAGCTCACAAGTGTGACGATGCTCATCATCAGCTTCCTCGCGTTGGTCCTGCTTCTCACGATGTTGGTCGACTTCCTGCTTGTCCGGAAGTTCAAGGTCGAGAGCCCCAACATCCTGCGCGACGTCGCCGCCTTCACGCTGTTCTTCTTTGGCGTGCTGATGATCCTCTACTACCGGACCGACCTCGACATCACCGGCTTGTTCACGACGTCGGCGGTCATCTCGGTGGTGATCGGTTTGGCGCTCCAGGACACGCTGGGGAACGTGTTCAGTGGCCTGGCGCTCCAGACCGAGCGCTCATTCAACGTCGGCGACTGGGTTCAATTCGGTGAGTTCGAGGGGGTAGTCACCGACATCACCTGGCGATCGACGAGCCTCCGCACGCGGGCCAACGACTTGGTCATCATACCCAACTCGGTCATCAGCAAGGACACGGTGATCAACTATAGCGCTCCGACCCGGATTCACGCGGTCATGGAGCCGATCGGGGTCCATTACCGACATCCCCCAGCCGACGTCATGGCCGCGCTCGAGGAGGCGTCCGATCATACCGAGGGGATCCTCAAGCGACCCCGAGTCGACGTCCGGACCTACCACTTTGGGGATTTCGCGATCACTTACGACGTCAAGTACTGGATCCGTGACTACACCGATCTCGAGGACATCAAAGACGCGTTCATGACTCACGTCTGGTACGCGTTCAATCGGCGGGGGATCGAGATTCCATTCCCGATCCGGAATGTGTACCTGCGGGAGGTTACCTCGGAGAGCGAGCAGGCCGAAGCCGAGGCCGACGACGAGCAGATCTACTGTCACCTCAAACGGATCGATCTGTTCGACGTGCTGAGCGAAGAGGAGGCACGTTCGCTGGCAGCCCGAGTGCGCGTCGAGCGCTACTTCGCCTCCGAGACCGTGCTCGAGCAGGGCGCGGCGGGCGACTCGCTGTATATCATCGAAAACGGCCTGGTCGAGGTCATCGTGAGCCACAACGGACGACGCGAGCGAATCGCCCAGCTCGGGCAGGGCTCGTTCTTTGGCGAGATGGCTTTACTGACCGGTGCCGAACGGCAAGCCAGCGTAGTCGCACTAAAGCCGACTCATTTCTTCGTTATAGATCGCGAAGCGTTTCGCGACACTCTCGAGGCTAATCCCAGCTTGGCCGAACGCATCGCCCAGATACAGGCCGAACGCAACCAGGAGCTGGAGGCGACACACGCCGCGCTACACGAAGCAGCGGCCGAGCAAGTCGAGGAAGAGAAACGACAGATCCTGTCGCGCATCAGAGATTTCTTTGGATTTCGTGCGACCGAGTTTTAGGTTGACGCGCGTGAGACACCGACTCCTGCTCTCGATAATCCCGGGCTTGCTGCTCGTTACGTCACTGTCCGCCCAGGACGATCTGACGGCCTTACTCGACGCGCGCCGAGAGGCAATCCCAAAGAAGAAACAGGTCTTCGAGGAGACGTGGCTGATCCCGGCGGACGGAGCCGAACCCGACGCTGAGCCACGTTTCACCGGTCGTGTAGTGGTGTTTCAGGAGCGGCCCAAAGAGCGACTCGAGATCCGACGCGTCAACGAGGACGAGCTTGAGGAACCGATCGTCATTGTGTCCGACGGCCGGCGTTACCACTTGGTGACTCGCGTCGGGGCCACTGAGTTGATCTCCAGCGAGCCCGCTGCCGACCCGTTCGTGCAGCTCGTTCTCGCCAGCCCGGCCGGCGCGGCCGAGCCCCACCGCATGGTCACCGACAGCGACGGAACGACGAAGGCGATCGTCCTGCGCCACGTCCGGGACCCCGACTTCGACGAGGACGAGGCTTTCGAGCTTAAGCGCCCACAGGTAGAGTCCAGCCTGCTGAAGAAAGGACTTTCTTCATTCAGCGCGGCCCAAGACCGCCATGTCGCCGCGTCCGCCGGCGCCCGCGGCGTGGACGAGATCGAAACCGCCGACGGCAAGGTCTCGGTCACACCCGACCCGGCGGCCGTTCAGTGGATGGAGGAACAATCCGTGCCACCGCTGGAGTTCGAGGAGTTCCGCATCCAAGCGCGACTGGCCCCGTACAACGAGCTGCCCAAGCAGCAAACGGAAGGGCCCGAAGCTTGAAGCACATCGTTCGCCGCCAACTCGTCGCGACGATTGTGACCTCGCTCAGCGTGATCGCGTCCGTCTCGCCGGCCGAGGCCCAGCTCCTCGATCGGATCAAGCAGGCTGCCGGGATCGCCCAACGCGCAGCACCAGCGGTAATCACCGTCTCGACCGAACAAGAGGTGGAGATCGGCCGGGGCATCGCGGCCACAATCGCCGGCTATTACGGAGTCGTCCAAGATCCTGAACTGACGCGCTACGTCAATCTGGTCGGATTGGCGGTCGCCTCGGTCAATCCGCGACCGGATATCATCTACCGATTCGCGGTCCTAGACAGCGACGACGTAAACGCACTGGCGGCGCCCGGTGGGTACGTGTTCGTCACCCTCGGCGCGCTGGCGTTGATGGATGACGAGGCGATGCTGGCCGGCGTGCTCAGCCACGAGGTTGGCCACATCAACCGCCGCCACGTCGTCAAGGAGATTCAGGCCCGTGCCCGGACCGAGCTCGGGTTGGAAGAGATTACCGAGCAGATCAACCTGACCGGCGAGGAGTACCTCGAACAGACCATTCAACTGGGCACGACCGCGCTCTTCATGGGGCTATCGCGGGAGGATGAGCTGGAGGCCGACGCCTATGGTATCAAGGTCGCCGCCGGTGCTGGCTACGATCCCAACGGTCTTACCCGTTTCCTGGCCGCGCTGCCAAACGCCAAAGCCGAACGTCGCTCGCTGCTCACGAAGACACACCCCGATACCGACGATCGGCTGGCTGAGATCGATGACGCAATCGACGATCTCGAGACCGATAATGCGACGGTGACCGCCAACGAGCGATTCGAGAACCGGGGCACCGTCGAGACCCCCTCAGCCGAGGGCCGGTAGCCGCTCGGCGGCTAGTTCGAGGGCGTAGACTCCGAGGCACAGAGCACCCGCCAGCTCGATCAACTCTTCCGGCCTCGGACGCTCCAGCACCCAACCAAAGAACTGCGCCTCCTGGCTGGCGGCGACCCCGAGAATCGCGAACCCGAGAACCAGCCACGCGGCTTCGGGTTGCGTCAGCAATCGGCGTACGAACACGAGGTTCAAGTAGCCTGTACGCCAGAGCACAACCGCCACAACTAGCAGGATAACCGCCACGATCACCATCCCGGTCTGTGACAGCACCCGCTCCGAAGCGAGCCGGAACAGATCGTGGAGGCTGCCGGTGTACACGCCGTCAATTCTGCCGATCAACCCGCCGAAGATGCCGAAGTAATCGATCTCTTCGAAGCCGAGCAACGCGTAAAGACCGACCAGCAGCAGCCACGGTCTGCGGTCGGAGGGCTCGAAACCGCGCACGTGGCGATACAGCAACAGTGCGCCACCCCAGTACATGAGCAAACACAGGGGCTCCCACAATCCGTTCTCGCGCGAGAAGCGGCGAAATAACTCGGGCGCGGTCTCACGTATGACGAGCCCGATGACGAGCGTGGCAACAACGATCATGAGCATCGCGCTCCAGCGCTTCCATCGCCCCACCGATCGCCACCACTCGCGCATCGTCGCCGACCTCAGCCATACCTGACGCAGCAGCCACGCCACCGTCGCATACCCGATCACCCACAGCACCGCCCCGCCCACCGGGTGACCCTGAAAACCCGGTAGTGTCAACAAAGCAGCCAGCAACCCGAAGAGCGCGAGGCCAACGATCGTCGTTCGAGAGGGCTTCGTTTCAGCGCGTGGCTGAGCGGTTTGATCTGCGCTCTGCATAGCTCGAGACCCTATGATAATTTGCGGCCGTGACGATGGGGACCCGACGCGAGTTTCTCCGCTTCTTGGCCGCCACTCCGATCGGTGCCTGGGCGTGCGCGTCCGGCGCCGGCGAACGGGTGGCCCGCGTCCCGATCGGGGAACGCGTAAATGACATTCACGCCCGTCTCAACGAAACGTGGGTTGAGCGTGTCATCGTTCCGCAATCGACGGACGAGGTACAGGCAGCGGTCGTGGCTGCTCGCGACGCTGGCCAGAACCTAGCGATCGCCGGTGGCCGGCACGCGATGGGTGGGCAACAGTTCTTGCGTGACGGGTGGCTGCTCGATATGCGTGCGCTCAGCCTCGTGCGTGACTTCGACACCGACCGCGGTTTACTCACCGTCGACGCGGGCATGTTTTGGCCCGACGTGTTTGAGTTTCTCGAGACGACATGGGACAGCGACGGTTCTGGCTGGGGCATCGTACAAAAGCAAACCGGCGCCGACCGCCTCTCGATCGGCGGGACCCTAGCCGCCAACGCGCACGGCCGAGTGCTCACTCGACCACCAATCGTAGCCGATGTGGAACGATTCATTCTGGTCGACGGCGACGGCCAGGTCCACACCGTGAGCCGCCAGGAAAACCGCAATCTGTTCCGCCTGGCGATCGGTGGTTACGGCCTCTTTGGGGCCATTACGCGGGTGACTCTGCGGCTCGTACCGCGGCGCAAGGTCGAACGCTTTGTCCGCGAAGCGATGATCGAGGAGGTGCCCGACATGATGCGCGAGCGAATCGCCGACGGCCACCTCTACGGCGATTTTCAGTTTGGGATCGACCACGCATCCGAGGCCGAGTTTCTTCGACGCGGGATCCTCTCTACTTATCGGCCGGCTCCACTCGCGAGACTCATCCCGTCCGGTCAACGGCGGTTGGCGCCACGCGACTGGGAGGAACTGCTCGTGCTGGCGCATACCAGACCCTCAGAAGCGCTAAAGGCGTATGTCGGCCATTACCTGAAGACGAACGGTCAGATCTACTGGGCCGATACGCAGCAGCTCGGGTACTACCGAGCGGGCTACCACGTCGAGCTCGACCAGCTGCTCTCGGCGCCCGCCCCAGCGACCGAGGTGATCTCCGAGCTGTACGTCCCGCCCGAGGAGCTGGCCAGTTTCATGGCCGTCGCAGCGCGGCGCCTCCGTGCGATCGGCGTGCCGGTGATCTACGGCACGGTGCGGTTCATCGAGCCGGACATCGAGACGTTTCTGCCGTGGGCATCCCGGCGCTACGCGTGCATCGTGTTCAACCTCCACACTGAGCACACGCCAGAAGGTCTGCAGCGCTCGGGAGCGGCGTTTCGCGCGTTGATCGATGAAGCGCTGGCCCGGGGAGGATCATTCTTCCTGACCTACCACCGGTTCGCCACTCGGGAGCAGGTCGAGACGGCCTATCCGCTCTTCCCTCGATTTCTCGGGCTCAAGCAGGTGTACGACCCCGCAGAACGGTTTCAGAGCGACTGGTACCGTCACTACCGCGAGCTGTTCGCATGAGGGTCGCCTTGTTCGCCATGGTAGTGGCGCTGGGAGGAGAAGCCTAAAGGTCCAGCGGCGCAATCAGCCGACGAGTTGACCCAGTAACTGCAAATCGAGGTTCCCGCCCGACAGAATGACACCCACGCGCCGAACATCGGGAGGCAAGAGCCCTTCGAGCGCGGCGGCGGCGGCCAGCGCAGCCGTGGGCTCGACGACCAGCTTCATGCGCGTCATGACCAGCATCATTGCGCGAACAATGGCCGCCTCGGGAACCGGCAACACATCTTCCGCCAGCTCGCGCACGATTGGGAACGTCAGCTCGCCCGGTATCTGCACCCGTGCGCCATCGGCGATCGTCTCCGGTGGCGCGATCCCGACGCGTTCCCCGGCCTTGAGCGAACGTACGGTGTCGTCCGCTGTTTCGGGCTCGGCGCCAAACGCGCGAACCGGAGGATCTTGGGCCGCTCCGGCTAACGCGGCCCCCGCCAACAAGCCGCCGCCGCCAACGGGCGCTACGACCGCGTCCAGACCGGCAACCTCTTGCAGCAACTCGAGCGTCGCCGTGCCCTGGCCGGCGATAATCGCCAGATCATCGTAAGGTGGCACCAAGACGCGCCCATCGCGTTCCACTATCTCTGCGGCGATCGCCTCACGATCATCGGTCCGTCGATCGTATGTCACGATGTCGGCCCCGTACCCGCGCGTCGCTTCCATCTTGGCGCTTGGCGCGTCGGCTGCCATCACGATCACGGCACTGACGCCGAGGTCGCGCGCCGCCAGCGCCACCCCCTGAGCGTGGTTTCCCGACGAGTAAGCAACGACGCCGCACTGTCGCGCGTCATCGCCCAGTTGGCGCAACTTGTTCGTCGCGCCGCGAACCTTGAATGATCCGCCACGCTGCAGGTTTTCGCATTTGAAAAACAGCTGCCGCCCCGCGATCTCGTTCAGCAGCTGCGAAGTCATCACCGGTGTCCGGTGAACTCCACTGGCGATGCGTTCTTGCGCCGCCGTCACATCAGAAGTGTCGATCGTCAAGCCAGTCACGCCGCCGGACCTGCATCTCGATCGCTCAACAACAACCCTCCACGATAGAACAAGTAAGTGCTCACGATCTGAATCATGTGAAAGAGATCGTTATGGTTGAAGTACGGGTGCGGGGCGAGTCCGGCCTGCTGAATCCCAGCGCCCACCGCCGCGACGGCCACACCGCCGGCGATCCAGCGCGCGCTCGGAATCTGACGCTGGACCCAAGCGATCACCTGCTGAATCAGCAACACCCCGAGTCCGACCGCGGAAGCGGCGCTCGCGTACTGGAACTCCGGATGACCGATCACCCACACCAAATAGCCCACCAGAGCGACCGCTGCGATTGCGACCGGCCACGATCGCCAACGGGGATTCACACCACCCACCATCGCCGTCATCACCGCAGCGAACGCAAATCCGCCAACCGCAAACAAGCTGGCTTTCCAGAGGGCCGGCTCCCAACCCGGACCTAGCGGGCCGCGAAACCCGTGAACCGTCCCCCCGGCGAATGCGGCCAGCGCAACCGCGAAAAAACCCGCTGCCCACCACAGACCTGCCGTCACCTTGTCGATGCGGGCCCGACGCCATACGATTCTACCCCACGCGAGCGAGACCGCCCCGAGCACGTAATCGGTTATCGTCGTCGCGGGCTCGGTGATCACGGCGGGCAGTCTAGACCGCCAAACGAACCCTCGCTAACCACCCTTTGAACGAAACGATAGGTTTAGGTCACTTGCTTCGCATCGCACTCATACAACAGCACGCCTCTTCCGATCGCGACGAGAACATCGCGCGTGGACTCTTCGCGCTGACGGAAGCTGCTCAACACGGTGCCAAGTTGGTTTGTTTCGCGGAGCTAGCGTTCGAGCGGTTTCATCCACAGAGTCCGGCTGACGGACCGGTCGTCGGCCTGGCACAACCGGTGCCGGGCCCACTCACGGATGCCTTCACCGCAGCAGCGCGCGAGCAGGGTGTGGTCGTCGTCCTAAACCTCTTCGAGCGTGACGGTCAGAAGACTTTCGACACATCGCCGGTCATCGATGCCGACGGCACGTTGCTCGGAAAAACCCGCATGGTTCACATTACCGACTATCCGTGCTTTCACGAACAGGACTATTACGCGCCTGGCGACACCGGTGCTCCGGTCTACACAACGGCGGTTGGCTCGGTGGGAGTCGCGATCTGTTACGACCGCCACTACCCCGAGTACATGCGCGCGCTAGCGCTATCCGGCGCCGAGATCGTGGTCGTCCCGCAAGCTGGCGTCAAGGGCGAGTGGCCGGACGGTCTGTATGAGGCCGAGATGCGCGTGGCGGCCTTTCAGAACGGCTATTTCGTCGCCCTCTGCAACCGGGTAGGAGAAGAAGAGAACCTCGCCTTCAGTGGTGAGTCTTTCGTCTGCGCGCCCGACGGGACAGTGGCTGCGCGTTCCCCTAGTGGGGAGGATTCTATTCTGTACGCTGACGTCGACCTGAATGCGGTGCACGAATCGCATGCACGGCGCTTGTTCTTGCGCGATCGACGGCCAAGCCTGTACCCCAAGTGGCTGGCCAGCGCGGACCGGGCCTGCAATTCGAGTGTATAGTCGAAGCCTATGAGAAGCAGCTTGCCGCCTCGCGTTTACTCGATTCTGGTAGCGACCAGCTTGTCGTTCGCCGCGTGCTCGACGGTATCCGAGGTCTCGAACTTCGACGGCGGGCCCGTCCCACCCGGCGGGCTCGAACGTCAACCTTATCTCATCGCCGTGACCGATTCTTCGGCCATCGTTCGTTGGCGCACGTTCACACCCTCAACGCCCACCCTCAGGTTCTGGAGCACAGGCGACACGATCCCCGTCCCCCTACCCGGACCAAACACTGACCATACCGTTCTGCTCAAGGACTTGAGCCCCGGCACTTCGTACACCTACCAGGTGCACACCCAGGAACTGGGCTGGAACGGTCCGGCAACGTTTCGAACCTTTTCATCCCCGGGGGCCGAGGACCCGTTCACGTTCCTGGTGTTTGGAGACTCCGGCACGCGTAACGCAGGCCAGCTTGTTCTGGCGCAGCAACTCAACGGCGAGAACCCCGCGTTCATCATCCACACCGGGGATCTCGCCTACAAGTCAGGCACCGAAGCTGAGCTCAGCTTCAACCACTTCCGCGTCTACGCGCCACTGCTTAGCAGAGCCGCGTTCTTTGCCACACCCGGCGATCATGACCTGAAGACGAGGAACGGGGGGCCTTTTATCGCCGCCTTCAACCCACCGGCTGGCTGGGCTTCAGGCGCTTCTTTCTACTACACGTTCGATCATGGGAATGCTCGCTTCATCGCGCTCGACACGAAAGACTCGGATCGGCACGAACGGCTCTACGGGAACCTGACCGACAAGTCTGGCGAGCAGTACCAATGGCTAGTCGGCCAACTCGAGGCCGCCCAGGCAGATTCCAATGTGGATTGGGTTTTTCTTTTCTTCCACCACTCACCGTACAGCGCAGCCACCGGGTGGGGTGGCCATGGTTCAGACGAAGACATCCAGGAAATACTCGTCCCGCTAGCCGACGAGTATGGAGTCAACTTCATGTTCAGCGGGCACGATCATGACTATCAGCGGTCGCACTCACTGCGCGGTGACGAGATCGTCCAGGACGGCTACGGAACGGTGTACGTCGTGAGCGGCGGGGGCGGTGGACGACGCACGTTCCGCGGCACCGGAAGCGAGTGGTTCACCGCCTACGCCGATCAGGTTTACCACTACATTCGCGTGCACGTAAACGGCTACACCGCGCGCCTGGAAGCGATCGACACCGAAGGCCAAGCCATCGATTCATACACCGTGTCGATCCCCCTCGAGCGCCGAAAAACCCGCGAAACAGAGGCTCTGCCCGCCGCCCAATAGCGT
>JBDHIC010000016.1:0-28902 GCA_039589035.1 Gemmatimonadota bacterium
CAGATCGCGCTGCCTGACATGCTCGACATGATGGTCGTCTGTGTCGAGGCGGGTTTGGGTCTCAACCAAGCCATGGACCGCGTGGCTTCCGAGCTGACGCAACTCAGTAGGATCCTGAGCGACGAGCTGAGAATCGTCAACCTCGAAATGGAAACCGGCACACCGCGCGAGGATGCGTTGCGCAACCTCGCAGAACGCTCCGACAACGAAGATCTTCAGTCGTTGGTAGCGATGTTGATTCAAACCGACCGTTTCGGCACATCGATCGCCCGCGCGTTGCGCGTGCACTCCAAATCGCTGCGCATAAAGCGCAGGCAACGTGCCGAAGAGGCGGCCGCTAAGACGACGATCAAGCTCGTCTTTCCGCTGGTCTTATTCATTTTCCCAGCCATGTTCGTCGTGATCCTGGCGCCAGCGGTTCTCCACATCATTCGTCAGATGGGGGGATTGGTTTAGAGCCCATGCAAAGGAGTTCTCAATGACGCTGCAAGAGCGGGTTTTGGCCGGCTCCGGGCAGCCGGCGACCGAATCGAGCGTTCCCCCCGTACCGCGTACGATTCGCGACACCGGCCTTACGCCGGAGACGATCACAGCACTAGCCCTCAAGACGTTGTACGTAGCGGGCGCCCGGAGCGGCCGCGATATCGCCGGGTACGTCCGGCTCCCATTCGAGGTCCTGGACGAGGCGTTGTTCCACATCCAACAGCGGCACATGGTCGAGGTCTCTGGCGTTCGTGGTCACAGCCGCGCTGGGTACGTGTTCGATCTCACGACCGCTGGTCGCAACCGTGCACAAGAGCTTTTTCAAGCCAGCCACTACGTCGGTCCCGCGCCCGTGCCACTGAAAGTGTATCACGAGTGGGTAGAGAAGCAGTCGATGCTGGACGTGACGATCGAGCCCGAGCAAATCGACGCCGGGCTCAGTCACCTGGTTTTGGGGAAGGAAATCCTGAGGCAGCTGGGACCGGCGATCAATTCCGGTCGATCGATGTTCCTCTACGGTCATGCCGGCAACGGCAAGACCGAAATCGCCCAGTCGATCTCCAAGATGATCAGCGGCAGCATCTACGTTCCGTATGCGATCGAAGTCGAAGGTCGCGTCATCGTCGCGGTTCAAGACTTCGATCTTGGCGAAGAGATCAGAAAGAGCGAATCCGACAGTTGGCTGGCGGAGGAGGCCACCTTTGACATCCGGTTTGCCCACGTGCCTCGACCGGTGGTCTTTACCGGTGGCGAGTTGAGCCTCGAGCAGATGGACCTACGGTTCGATCCACATGCCCGCTTCTACCGGGCGCCGCTGCAAGTCAAGGCCAATGGCGGCGTGTTGATCATCGACGACTTGGGTCGCCAGCTAGTTCGTCCGGACGAGCTCCTCAACCGGTGGATGGTTCCACTGGAAAAACGGATCGACCACCTCACGCTCCACACCGGGCATTCATTCCCGGTGCCGTTCGATTGTCTGCTCATCTTCTCGACCAACCTGGAGCCCTCCGAGCTGGTCGACGAAGCATTCCTGCGACGGATCCACTACAAGATCAAGATGCGGAGCCCGTCGAGGGAGGAGTACAAGCAGATCCTGCGGCGCTGCTGTGACGAGAAGTCGATCGAGTTCGACCCGAGCAGCGTCGAGACGATCTTCAATAAGTACTACGATCGGCACGGCATCCCGCCCCGTGGTTGTCATCCACGCGACATCGTGCTGCACCTTTGCGATCTGGCTCGGTACGAGCGAGGTGAGCCGACGTTGAAGGATGGCAGGCTCGAGGAGGCGTGCGAGTCGTACTTCCTTACATAGGTCGATCGTAGGACTGCAAAAGCCCGCGATTCGGGCCCCCACCGGGCGTTGCAATCCGTCCATGGGCGGCGTAGGTTTGGTCTTGCCCCAGGCTCACAGGGCTCGATCCTACCAACCCCGTCAGGACCGGAAGGTAGCAGCGGTACGTAGAAGTTCGGGTGGCTGTGGTCAGCCTGGGGTATCTGCTTGTTCGCACGTTCCCTGACCACCTGGCTAGAGAGTCGACGACCACCCCGATGTCCCATCAGCCGCTGGCGCTGAAGTACCGTCCGACGACGTTCGCGGACGTTATCAGCCAGGAGCACGTCACCCGCACACTGAGAAACGCGCTGGATAGTCAGCGGATCGCCCAGGCATACTTGTTCGCCGGGCCGCGAGGCAGTGGAAAGACGTCCACGGCTCGCATTCTCGCCAGGGCACTCAACTGTGACCGTGGTATCAGCGGCGAGCCGTGCGGTGAGTGCGACAACTGCATAGCGATTGCGACCGGCCGATCACTCGACGTGATGGAGATCGATGCCGCCTCCAACCGCGGGATCGATGACATCAAGGAGCTTCGGGAGACGGTCAAGTATGCACCGGCGCAAGGCCGGTTCAAGGTGTACATCGTGGACGAGGTCCACCAGCTCTCAAAGGATGCGTTCAACGCGTTTCTAAAGACGCTCGAGGAGCCACCACCGGGCGTGGTGTTTGTGCTTGCGACCACCGAGCCGCACCGGATATTGGCGACGATCCTCTCCCGCACACAGCGGTTCGATTTTCGACCGATCCCGCTGGCCGAGATACGTGATCGATTGGTGTCGATCGCCGAGCGTGAGAAGATCGGCCTCGAAGTGGAAGCCGCATTCGCGATCGCGAAGAAGGCCGACGGTAGTTTGAGGGACGCGTTGTCTTTGCTCGACCAGGTGGTGGCGTTCGGCGGGGACGATGTGAGTCTCGATGCGATCCATCGGCTGATCGGGATGCCCGACGAGGAGCGTTACCTCGAGTTGACAGAGCTGCTGGCGGCTGGCGATAGCGGTCAGACCCTGAGCTTTGTGCGACAGCTGCGCAGCGAAGGGTACGATCTGGAGGAGTTCTACATTGGGCTTCTTGAACATCTTCGGAATTGCTTGCTGTTCGCCATCGGTGATGGCAGTTCGCTAGCCGAAGTTCCCGAACGGTTGTACGCCCGCTATCAAGAGGCAGCGGACGAGCTTGGAGCCGAAGATCTACTGCGCATGCTCACGCTCGCGACTGAGGAGGAACAGCCGTTCCGGAGATCGAGCCGGCAGTCTCTGGTGCTCGAGGTATTGCTCGTGCGCTTGGCGCTGTTGGATCGCAGCGTCGATCTCGAGCTTGTCTTGAGATCGCTCGGGAAAGGCAAATCTCCCCCATCGCGCAGAGCGGCCAAGAAACGATCCGTCAAGCAAAGAAAGCCAGTTGGTGACGAACCGCCGGCGAGCGGCGACGCGACGCTGACGCTCGACCAACTTCTGGCTGTGTGGGACGAGGTCCTGGAAGCTGTTCACGCGCGCCGACCAACGGTTGCAGCGCTCCTGCAGGGGGTGGCCCCCAGTCGGTGCACGGCCGATGAAATCGTGCTTGCCGCACCTGCGGACGCGGAATTTCGCTTGGAGTCGAACCGCTGGTGGAGGTCCTCGGCCAGCGGTGGAGCTTCGGCGGTCGGGTTTCGGTGACTGAGACCGCGGTTGCAGAAGCCGAGGCACGGACAGCCGAGAAAAGCCAGCGACCCAGTAGCAGTGAGCTCACCGCCCGCGATATCGAGTCGCGGCTCAAGGGCGATCCGAAGTTGCAACAAGCGGTGGATCTTTTTGATGCCAGCGTGGTTCGCGTACACCGGTCCTCTCCAGCTCAATCGTGATCGAAAGGAGAACACTCGATAGTCGATGAACAATCTCGGAAACCTTCTAAAGCAGGCTCAGAAGATTCAGAGCCAGGTATCGGAAATACAGACCGAGCTAGGGAAGCGCCGTATCGAGGCGTCTTCGGGTGGTGGAATGGTGGTTGCCGTCGTCAATGGGCGACAGGAGTTGATCTCTCTCCAGATCGACCCGAGTGCGGTGGATCGGGATGACGTTGAGATGCTGGAGGACTTGATCGTGGCGGCGGTAAACGAAGCTACGCGGAGGGCCAGCGAGATGGCGAGTGCGGAGATGCAGAAGCTCACTGGCGGACTTCCTCTACCGGGTCTCCTCGAGTAGGGCGGTCGAGGGCCGGGAGGCGCGCGTGGCGGATGCGGTCGAGACGCTGATCGAGGAACTGGCGAAGCTTCCGGGCATCGGACGGAAGACCGCCAGCCGGCTAACGTTCTACATGCTGAAACAACCGCGCGAGGCTGCGTCTCGCCTTTCGGAGGCAATTCTCCAGGTCAAGGACCGGATCGTTTTCTGTGAAACGTGCGCCAACATCTCCGAGGGCCCGCAGTGTGTCTATTGCCGTGACCCTAGACGCGATGACGCGTTGATCTGCGTCGTCGAGGAACCCAGTGACATCCAGGTAATCGAACGCAGCGCGACCTTCCGCGGGCGGTACCACGTGCTTCACGGCCACCTTTCGCCACTCGATGGGGTGGGGCCCGAGTCGCTGACGGTCGACCGGTTGCTCGGTCGCATCCGGAACGGTGACGTCGAGGAGGTCATCCTCGCGACGAACCCCGATGTGGACGGGGAGGCTACCGCGCTGTATCTGCAGCGCACTCTGAATCCACTAGGGGTGCGGGTGACCCGCATCGCTCGTGGAGTTCCGATGGGCGGAAGCCTCGAGTTCCTCGACGAACTGACGGTGGGTGAAGCGTTGACCGGTCGACGCGAGCTGTAGGCCAGACCCACTCTCGGCCCCCTGTGAACACACCCAACAAGATCACCGTGGCCCGGATCGCGGTAACACCGTTGATCGCGTGGTTGATCTATCAAGACGGGCTCGTCGAGCGCTGGGCGGCGTTCATCGTCTTCATCGCTGCTGCCGTGAGCGATGTCGTCGATGGCAGTCTCGCTAGGGACAAGGGAGAGGTCACTCGCTTTGGTCAATTGCTGGACCCGATCGCCGACAAGATGTTGGTGCTGGTTACGATCCTGCCGCTATTCGGGCTCGGGTTGGTGCCACTTTGGTTGGTGATCCTGATCTTGGCGCGGGAGGTTATTATCACCGTGTTCCGGGCGTACAATTATCGTGAAGGGCACGTGATTCCGGCGACCCGCTGGGGCAAATCGAAGGCATTGAGTCAAAACTGGTTTGTTGGCTCGTTGCTAGTGCTGAGGATCAACCAGATGTACTCTGAGTCGCGAGGCTTCAGTGGTGCCACGTGGGCCCGTTGGGAGACGTTTACCCGTGGCGTGGTCGAGGTCGCTCTGTGGCTCGTCGTCGGGTTGACTCTTCTATCCATGCTCGATTACCTGGTACGGCATCGAGAGTTGTCGATCGGTCGCGAGGCTTGAGCCGGACCGCGGTGCTGATCGCCACGCTGGGGCCAGTCGGCTACTGGCCGTGGGGACCGGGGACGTTGGCATCCGCGCTCATCGGGGTCGTGTGGTGGCGTGTGCCGGTGGACCCAAGCGTCTGGTTGGTCGCGCTTGCCGTGGCGACCGTCGTGGGAGTTATGTCTGCTGATCGCGCAGAAAGGCGGCTCGGGCCTGACGACGGTCGCATCGTCATCGACGAGGTCGTCGGCATGGGGTTGGCAGTGCTGGTGGTTCCACACACTCTCGCCGGTGCCATGGCGGCCTTCCTGTTGTTTAGGGCGCTCGATATCGGAAAACCACCACCGATCCGCCAGGCACAAGCGATAACCGGAGGCTGGGGTATCATGCTGGACGATCTCTTGGCGGGATTGGGCGCCGCGGCACTGGCGTTCGCCGGACGTGGGTTGCTGGGCTAGTACTCGTAATCATAGAGGAGCATGGGAGCCGAGATCGTCGCCATCGGAAACGAGCTTCTGCTCGGCGAGACGGTAGACACCAACAGCGCGCACGTGGCTCGATGTCTGGGTCGGATAGGGATCCGGGTCCGTCGGACGACCGTGGTCGGCGATGATCGTGAGCGACTCCGAGCGGTGCTGACGGAGGTACGCGACCGGTCGCGTGTGGTGATCACGATGGGTGGGTTGGGCCCAACACACGACGACATCACGCGCGAGGTCGTGGCCGAGGTGTTCGATCGTCGACTTCTGATGGATGAGCGGTTGCTGTCGGAGCTCAAAGAGAGATTTCGCCGGTTTGGTTACGAGATGCCGCCCGGCAACCGGTCGCAGGCAGAGGTGCCCGAGGGCGCAAGGGTGATTCCCAACCCCTATGGGACGGCGCCCGGTTTGATCATCGATGACAAGCAAACGACGTTTTACATCCTACCGGGTGTCCCGACCGAGATGAAAGCGCTACTCGATGACGCCGTGCTGCCGGATATACTTGCAGTGAGCGACGGGCGGGAGCCGGTAGTCCAGTCACGGGTAGTGCGGACGGTCGGCATCGGGGAGTCAGCGCTGGCCGAGATGTTGGCCGACCTGGTCACGGAGGCTGCTCCGCTCGAGGTCGCGTTCCTGCCCCACCTGGGTCGGGTCGACGTTCGCTTGACGGCGATTGGGTTATCCGTCGTTGAGGCTGAGACGCGCCTCGAGGAGTCGGCATCGGCGATCGCCGATCGGGCCGCTCGTTGGTACTATGGAGAGGACGAAACCACGTTGCCCGATGCGATCCTCGAGCAGCTGCGGGGTCGCGGCTGGACGGTAGCGGTGGCCGAGTCGTGCACCGGTGGTGGCTTGGGTGCTGCCCTCACCGAAGCCCCCGGATCCAGTGACGTCTTTCTCGGTGGTGTCGTGGCCTACTCAAACAATGTCAAAATCTCAGCTCTCGGCGTTTCCCCGGCGCTGCTGGAGGAGCACGGCGCAGTCAGCGAGGCGGTGTGTCGATCGATGGCGGCAGCGATTCGGGAGCGTTTTGGCGCTTCGGTGGGTTGTGCGATCACCGGCATAGCTGGGCCCGGCGGGGGCACGCCCCAAAAGCCGGTTGGGCTCGTCTACTGCGGCGTGGAAACCCCGCTCGGCTCCAAGATCCGTCGCCTCGACTATCCGGGTGACCGTGACGCCGTTCGAGAACGGGCGACGTTGTCCACGATGGGTCTGTTGCTCTCAATGACGCGGGCGGATGATCGCCTGGCGGAGGTCACCACGTGACGCTGCGCGCAGCAGAATGCTACTTCCGCGCCAGCGATGGCGCGTTGGTCCATTTTGATGCCCGGGACGCTGAACCCGAAGCGCGCGGTGTTTGCCTGACGCTGCACGGCATGGGCGAGCATCTAGAGAAGTACGACGAGTGGGCTCGCTACGCGGTGGAGCGCGGGTACAACATCACTTCCTACGATCAACGCGGTCACGGTTTAACGCGCGGTCGACGTGGTGATTTCGAATTCACTGACCTGGTTGCAGATCTCGATCGGTTCGTGACCGTGAGCGCCGATCGCTATCCCGATCTGCCGCTGTTTGTTTTGGCCCACAGCCTGGGTGGACTGGTGGCGCTCAAGTACGCCGCGGGGGCGACTCACCCGGCGCTAGCGGGAATGGCGCTTTCCGGACCACCTCTCGTACTCGTCCGTCGCCATCCGCCGTGGTATCCATGGCTGATTCGAGGGCTGGCACGGGTGGCTCCTTGGGTGCCGTTGCCTCGCGGCACCGATCCCTCGCGGCTTACGCGTGATCCAGACCGGCTCGAGGCATTTCGGAGGGATCCGTATTTCCATCGCGTTATCACGCCTCGTGCGATGCTCGGAATCGCGGAAGCGATGGAGACGGTTCGTATGACACCCGAGAAAGTATCGATCCCTTTGCTGTTTCTCGTCGCCCGCGCAGATACCGTCGTGAGTGGTGCGGATGTGCTTGCGTACGCGCATTTCGTGGCCTCCAAGGACGTATCGATCGAGCAGTACCCCGGCGCCTACCACGAGCTGCTCAACGATCTCGGTCGACGAGCGGTGTTTGATCGGATCTGCACCTGGTTCGATGGTCACGTCAGCTGACCGAGTCCGCTCTTTCGTCGCCCTGCCCTGCCCGTCCCAGCTTCGCGCCTCGATCGCTCGCGCTTTCGAAACGTGGACCGTCTCGAGTGAAGGGGTTCGCTGGGTCGACCCCAGCAACAGTCACCTCACGCTCAAGTTTCTCGGAGACGCCAGTGCCGATCAACTGGATCGGCTCGACGAGCGGCTGCGGGCGATCGCGGCGACCGTCGGGCCGGTCGAGTTCCATGCCGGTGAGACAGGCGCGTTCCCCAACTGGAAGCGTCCGCGCGTGCTGTGGCTCGGACTGGTGGCGGCGGAGCCCATCGTGACGTTGGCGGAGGCGATCGAGGCAGCTGCTCGCGAGGTCGGTTTTGAGCCTGAGCAGCGATCCTTCTCACCGCATCTGACATTGGCGCGTGTCAAGCGACCCCAGGCAGCGCGCGCCGTGGCACGTGCGGTTCGTGGTTGGCGACCTTTGATCAACGCTGAGCTGGTCTCTGAAATCGTCCTTTACCGCAGCGACCTGTTGTCTGATGGGGCGCGCCACACCCCGTTGGCGCGGTACGGATTGAGCGGCGACTAGGGTGAGTCTCAAGGTCCTTCACCTGGCGGATGTTCATTTGGGAGCCCGAATGTCGAACTTCGGTCGTTACGCTGAGCAGCGTCGACAGGAGATCGAAGTCGCGTTCCGACGTGCCATAGACCTCGCGATCGAACGCGAGGTGGGTCTCGCTTTGTTCGCCGGTGATCTATTCGATTCGCACAACCCCGATCGCGAGACCGTAAACGTAGCCCGTCGCGAGCTCGCCCGACTGCGAGAGGCCGGGATTCGCTCGTTTGGCGTACCGGGAACTCACGACAGCCTAGGCTTTGCGGATAGCGTCTATCGAAGTGAGGAGCTTCCCTTCGACCACTTCTTTGTCGATCCTGACTTCACGAACCCGGTGACGCTCGATGTCGATGGTCACTCGGTGACCGTCTATGGCATCGCCTACGACCGGGACGACACATCGGATGGTTGGCGCAGCCTTGCTAGGCGCGATGTCGGCGGTATTCACATCGCGATCGCACATGCCGCTTGCCAGGACAATCCCAGCTGGTCGATACCGGCCGACGATTTGCCGTTTACGCCGGACGATCTGGCGCGTCTGAGGATCGATTATGTCGCGCTAGGCCACTATCACAACCTGAGGCTCTTTCACGGCGGCGAACGCGTGATCGGCGCTTACAGTGGCTCGATCGAGGGACGAAACTGGAAGGAGATCGGGGCACGTCATGTTGTCCTGATCGAATGGGAGAGTGCCGGAAGCCCACCAGCGGTTACTCCGTTCCCGATCCAGGCCCGCATGTTGGATACGGTGGAGATCGACGTCGGCGGCCTTTCCGATTCGGTCGCCATCGCCGCCGCGATCCGCGACGTGTGCGAAGCGAGCTCAATCTGGCGCGTAACTCTGACCGGCGACCCTGACTTCGTCCCGAGTGCGGAAGCGATCGTGGCTGAGCTCGAGGCTCGCTACGGCTACATCGAGATCCACGATGCGACGACTCTGGTGACGAGCCAACTATTGACTGAAAGGCGCGAGGAGGAAACGGTTCGCGGGGAGTTTTTTCGACGCCTGCTCGATGCCCGCGAACGAGCCCCGGACGAGCGATCGCGAGCGGTGGTCGATCGCGCAATCAAGCTCGGTGTCGAGGTGTTCGGGTGACAGAGCGACTCGACCTCAGGCTGGTCCGATTGCGGGTGGAGGGATTCGGCCGGTTGCGCGACTTCTCGTTCCAGCCCGCCTCGCACCCGGGCAGCATCGTTTTGGCCCCCAACGAAACTGGCAAGTCGACGTTGGCCTCGGCCATCGTCCGGGGCCTGTTCGGTTTTCGAGACAAGGAAGATGAAACGGCGCGGAGCCCGTGGGACGGTGGACCGTTTCGGGTCCAACAGGAGTGGGTACTCGGGGGTCGCACCCGTTGCGTGATCGCGCGCAACTTCGAGACCCAATCAGTCGTCGTCGAGTGGCATCAGTTGGATGAGGCGACGGGTCAGATCTCGATCGAAGGCCGCTGGGAGGGGCAGCCAAACCCGCGCGGACGATCGGTGGATCGGGAGCAGTACGAAACAGAGCTGCGAAGGCTGCTCGGTTTTGCGACTCCGGAGGTGTTTTTGCAGACGGCATACGTCGGTCCGGCTGGGCTCACAGTACGACCGATCGAGACCGAGTTGTTGAGACTCCTGTCGGGGAGCGAGCGGGCCGACTTCCGAGCCGCGATGGAGGCGCTCGAAGCCGGTTATTATGGACTCACTCAGGCTGACATTACCGACCCCTCGAGGGTCACCAAACAGAAACCCCGACAGCTAGAAGCGCTGGCGGCCGATCGCCGAGATACGATCCGACGTCAAGCCGATGCGAAACACGCGCGGGCGGCGCGAGACGAACTCGAGACCGCGCTGGCGACTGATCGATCAAGACTGGTAGAGATCGACGCCGAGCGCAAAGCGCGAGCGGTGGTGGAGAAGGCGATCCGTCGCCTGCGTGAAATCCAACAGGAGGAGGAGCGAGCACAACGGCGTCGCGACGAGCTAGAGAAAGCGATGAGCCAAATCACGGATTGGGAAGCGGGTGTCCGAGAGAAGACCAAAGAGCTGCAGCCGTTGGTCGGTTACCTGCACCAGGAAGCTGACTTTGTCACCCAGTTGGGTGATTTACGTAGGTTGGCCAAGGAACGCGATCGCGCGCTCGAGGAGTTGCGGGTAGCGCGGGATGAGACGTCGCCACGAGCTCGTCAGCTAAAGTTCTTGGGGGTTGCCAGCGGCGTGGTCCTGGTAGGTGGCGTGGTTGGAATCATCGCCGGTGGGTCGGTCGGCCTATTCGGCGCGGTGACCGTGGCCGGGTTGCTCGTGTTGAGTGCCTACGGATGGAGTGTGCGATATCAAAGAGCGAAGATCCACGAGCTCGAGGAAAGCGAGCGCGCGATCAAGACGCGAGCCGCTCGACTCGAAGCCCGGCGCCGCGCGATAGCTGAGGCTACCTCGCTCGATCCGGACGCCATTGACATCGATGTCGAGCGCGAGCGTTACAATCGGGCCCAACAGCTGAAATCCGAGCTCGACGGCATGCAACAGGCGCGGGCCGCGCTCGGGGACCATCAGGAACTCGACCAAGAGCGCCGTGAGATAGGAGAGAAGACGCTCGACGTCCTACGCCTCGAACGACGACGAATCCTGGAGGAGCACCCGTTTCTCGACGGAGACGAACAGTTCGAGCCACGGTTCGCCGCTGAGCGGCGACGACTCGAGGATGAGCGGAATGAGCTCGTTGAGCGAGAGCTCGAGCGCCGGCGAAAGCTGGCCGACCTTCCGCCTGCGCAGGACGATCCACGAGAGATGGAAGCACGCGTTCAGGAACTCGATGAAACGGCGGAGCGAATGGCGATTGAGCGCGATGCGCATCGGCTCGCGTACACGACGCTGGCCACGTGTCGAGACGAGTTCGTGACGATTATGACTGGACGGCTCGAGGGCCGGATCGGAGAGTTGTTCGGTGAGCTGACGGATGGCCGTTACAGGGGGGTGACGATCGACCCCAGGTCGTTCGAGGTAGCCGTCGCAGGGGTCGAAAAGGTCGAGGTGCCGGCTGCCAGCCTGAGTCGCGGCGCGAGAGACCAACTGTATTTCGCCATGCGCGTCGCGGTGGTCGAGGTTATGGCGGCCGATCGGGCGTTGCCCTTAATTCTCGATGATCCGTTCTTGCATTTCGACGATCGCCGATTGGCTCGGGTCGAGCAGATGCTCGATCGGGTCGGTGCGACCCACCAGATCATCCTCTTGACCCACGATGCACGACTTTCCGACTGGTCGTTTCCGTCCGTACGGCTGCCGGCGCTTGCCGCGCCCTCTGATAGCGGGCCGTCGACTGATTGACGATTCTCGTCCGCGGTTCACGTTCTAAACGTCGTGTCCGGTTCCATTTTGATGCCCGTAAAGCGTTACCTTGCAACATTTTGAGAGCCTAGCCGAGCGCCTCGGCGATCCATTGGCTCGACACCTGCGAAGACCTGGCTCAGGCGCTCGGACCCACCGGGGGAGCGGAGCGGCTGGGCGCCGATCTTTGCGGGGGCGGATCGCATGCCCGTTGTGGATGTAGGGTCGGCCAGGGAGGGGGTCGGCCCGGCTGGCGGTGGTGCGCGACCGTCCCCGCGATCCTAGCTTTCGCCAATCATGACCGAGTTGATTGGCGAAGAGCAGCTCTACTACAGGAAGGGATTCGGCCTCAAACAGGAGGTGGCGGGCGACCTGGCCCACGCCTATCACTCCGATCTGGTCGAACGAGTCGTTGTAGCAGGCCACCGCCTGGATGTCGAGGACATGACGATTCGTTTGGCGCAGGAGTTCGGCAACTGTTATGGCGTGGACCGGGCGGTTCAGTACGCGTACGAGACGCGACAGCGATTCCCGGATCGGCGCTTGTTCCTGACCGGCGAGCTGATTCACAACCCGCACGTCAACAAAGAGATGTTGGCCAACGGAATCGGGTTCCTCACCGGCAGCTACGCCGAAGATGTGTCGTACGAAGACCTGACCGCAGAAGACGTCGTCCTGTTACCGGCATTTGGTGCGCCTACGGATATCATGCGCAGGCTCCGAGACATCGGATGCGTCCTTGTGGACACCACCTGCGGGTCGGTGCTGCTCGTCTGGAAAACCGTCGAGCGGTTCGCGCAGGACGGGTATACGGCGATCATTCACGGCAAGTACTACCACGAAGAGACGCAGGCGACCGCCTCGCGGGCGTTGGAGTACCCTGACGGGGGGTACTTGGTGGTTCGCGATCTCGAAGAAGCCGGATTGGTGACCGACTTCATTCGTCAGGGGGGCGATGCGAGCCCGCTGCTGGAAAAATTCGCGAACGCGACCAGCCCCGGGTTCGATTTTGACGTTGACCTCGAGCGCGTCGGAATCGCTAACCAGACGACGATGCTGATGCGTGAGACCGAGGCCGTCGCCGAGATGTTCCGGTTGGCGATGATCGACCGTTACGGTGAAACCGACCTCGATGATCATTATCGAGCGCTCGACACGATCTGTTCGGCGACCCAGGAACGCCAGGACGCGGTCGAGGAACTGCTCCTCACCCCACCCCAGTTGATGATTGTGTTGGGGGGTTATAACTCTAGTAACACCAACAACTTAACCAGAATCTGTCAAGCTGTTGTACCGACCTATCATATCGATGACTCGTCGTGCATCGAAGGACCGAACTCGATCCGGCACAAACCGGTTGACCAGGACGATGAGATACATACCGTGGATTGGCTCACGCCGGGTCCGATCGAGATCGGGATGACCGCTGGCGCGTCGACTCCAAACAACAAGGTAGGCGAAACGATTGAACGTCTGTTGGCCTGCCGCGGCCAGACCATGCCGGTAGGCTAGATCGATGTTCAGGCCGTGATCGGTTCGCTCATGCACCAGCTCGAACGACGCCTGGCGGCGCGTGATACGGAGCGACGGCCGTACGACTTTGATTGGGGGCTGGAGCACCTCGATCCGCCGCCCCCGCCCGAGCGGGATCCGGCCAGGGCGCTTCTCCAGTGGGCGCGTGACGTCGTCGAAACACCCACTCGCTTCTACGTCGACCCCGGAGCGCCTCCGTTTGTCGAGGAAAACGGCGATGATCGGGTTCGGTTTCCGAGCGCAGTGCGTATGCCTCACGCGAGCGCCAACTGGGCGTCGCTGCGGTTGTTCACGGGCCGCCAATCGACAAAGCGTGCAATGGTCGTCTTGCCGCAATGGAATGCTGACGCCGAGAGCCACGTCGGCCTGTGCCGGATGCTGGCCGAACGCGGGATCACGGCGGCTCGTCTGACGCTACCGTACCACGAGGAACGGAGTCCGCACGAAAGCATTCGAGCCGATATGGCGGTAAGCGCCAACATCGGTCGCACTTTACGCGTGAGCCAGCAAGCGGTGAGCGATGTTCGACGCGCGAGGGTATGGCTCGAACAGCGTGGACACGATCGGATCGGCATTGTTGGCACCAGCTTGGGATCGTGCATCGGCTTTTTGGCCTTGGCGCAGGAGCCAGCGTTCAACGTGGGCGTCTTGCACCACGTTTCGAGCTACTTCGGTGATGTCGTATGGCGCGGGATCTCGACTCGACATGTAAGATCCGAACTGCAGGCCCATTGCTCGCAAGCCGCGGTACGCCGCTTCTGGGCGCCGATCAGCCCTATCCATTTCGTGGGTCGACTCTCGAGGCAAACCCACACGCTGCTCCTCACCGGTCGCTACGATCTCACGTTTCCGTACGATCTATCGCAGCGCTTCCACCGCGCTTTCCGACAATACGGATTGCCACACCGAGTGGTGGTAGTGCCTTGGGGCCATTACACGAGCGGCGTGTTCCCGTTCAACGCAATTACCGTGCGGCGTGTTCTACGCTACTTGGACGAGTATTTGTGAGCGGGGCTTGGGACGCCGGCTGGTGACCGGCGCCCGCGGGAACTACAGCAGTTTGACGGCGTAGCCGGGCTCGAACGGATAGACGAGCTCGTCGGCGGGGAGTTGTCTCACGGTCTCGTTCTCGACGTGCTTGACGGAGGTGTCGTCAACCTTTTCGTACACCTGACTGACGATCGTCCGTTCTTGGATCTCGCTCGCCAGCATGAGCGTGTCTCCTGTTTCCATGTCGCGCAGCGTTTTTGGTTCCATCGTGTCTGCATCCCCCCGATTCAATTCTGTTCAAAGCACCTTCGACGTGGAGCGAAACTAGCCCCGTGGTATGGGGTGGACAACCGGTTGCTCATGATTGACCGACTTCTACCTTAACTATCGAGCGCTGCCATGGGGCGGGCTCGCATCGATTGTGCTGGGGAGCGGATGGGGTCTGGTGGCCTCTGCGGTCTTCAAAACCGTCATCGGGCGCGCGTGCCGCGTCCGAGGTGGGTTCGATTCCCACACGTTCCCGCCATCGTCAGCAGTTGGGCCGTGGTTTTCGATCTTGCAGGCGCTCCATAACGACCGCTGAGCGGGGAGAGATGATTTCGAGTGCGAACTCTATCCGATTGCGTTGGTCGATCGTGACCGCGGGTCTAGTGGCGGTTATGGCGGTGGGACCGGCGACCGCACAAGAGATTCGGCCGTCGGAACCGGTACCGATCGACTCGATGGACTTTGTTGCTGCCCCGGCAGATACGATCCCGTTGCTTGCACCGCGGTTCCGCGAGGCCGGGGGACCAGAGGAGCTATCCAAAGTCCCGAGCGTGGACGCGCTCCCGAAAAACCCTCGCAACGCAGCGATCCGGGCCTTCCTTCTGCCGGGCTGGGGTCAGGTGTACGCCGGGCACCCGTGGCGGGCGGTGTTGTTTGCTAGCGCGGAAGTAGTGTTTTTTGGCGCCGCATATTCAAAGCAGCGCGAAGCGCTCGACCGGAAGTCTGATCTTCGGGCGGCGCGCGAAGAGTTCTTCGCCACCGCACCCGACAGCCTGCTCGCCGACTCGCTGGCAGCCGAAGAGGTTTTTCAACAAACGCCACAGGCGGTCTCGATCCGAAGCGACCTGGAACAGATCGAAGAGCGACGCGAAGACTTCTACGCATATTTCGCGGCGAGCATCATTTTCGCTGCGGTCGACGCGTATGTCTCCGCACAGCTCGACCCTGTGACGCTCGACCTCGATCCGACAACGGGGCGGATTCGCGCCGGTGTCGAGTTTCCGATTGGTCGCCGACGAAGTACGAGTGAGAAGCGGTGAGCGGTAACGATCGCCCGATCGGGGTGTTCGACTCGGGTATCGGTGGCCTCACGGTGATGCACGCGCTGATGACGCGTCTGCCACAGGAGTCCCTGGTGTACTTCGGCGACACCGCGCGCGTGCCTTACGGCCCCAAGTCACCAGCCACCGTTAGCCGGTTCGCATTCGAAAACGTCGACCTGCTGGCGGCGTGCGACGTCAAGGCCGTCGTCGTTGCGTGTAACACCGCCACGGCGCACGCCCTGGGGGCGCTTCGCGAACGGTTCGACTTGCCCATCGTGGGCGTGATCGGGCCCGGCGCGCGAGCTGCGGAGCGGACGACTGCGAGCCGACGGGTGGGCGTCATCGGCACTTACGGCACGGTCGGAAGTGGAGCCTACCAGAAGGCACTCCACGGGATCAACGGCGATCTCGTCGTTGTGGCGCGGGCGTGCCCGCTGTTTGTCCCGTTAGCGGAGGAGGGGATGACCGATCACCCGGCAGCGCGACTGATCGCGACCGACTATCTGGCCCCGTTCAGGGAGGATGGGATCGATACGCTGATCCTCGGTTGCACGCATTACCCGTTGCTCAAGGCGGTGATCGCCGCGACAGTCGGCGAAGGAGTAACGCTGATCGATTCAGCCGACGAGACCGCCAACGAGGTGGCTACGCTGCTCGCTGAGCGCGGACTCGCGTGCACGGCGGGAGAAACCGCACACCGCTTCCTGGTGAGCGATCTGCCGGACCAGTTCCTCAAGGTTGGTCAGCGGTTCTTGGGCCACGAGATCGGCGCGGTCGAGGTCGTCTCTGCCGGCGCCGTTTAGGGGCGGTCCGCCGCGATTCGATCATCGCCAGCTCGGGTAACCCTAGCTGCGTAGTGTCTGCTGGGTCGTCAACCGTTGGGTTGGTGCGTTGAGCGGTCGAAATCCTCCAGTGTCAGCTTGCCGTTCTCCAGCCGAGCGTACGTGCGGTGCTCGATCCAATCACCGAGATTGAGATAAATCCCGTCGTCGGTAGTTAGAAGCTCCGGACGGTGGACGTGGCCCGCGACGACGACATCGTACTGGTTGCTGGACAACGCTGCGCACGCGGCGGAACGAAGTCGATCTTCGTAGATGGCCTGTGCCTCGGGCCGATGTGAGCGGCGGCTCAGGGCACTCGTGCGCGCGGCCAACCATCGACCGATTCGGGGTCCCAGGAGCCGAAAGGCAAAGATCGCTGTTGGATGGTGTAACACTGCGCGAACGACGCGGTATGTTCCGCGCGTGCCACCGAGCGCGTCGCCGTGGCATAGCAGGAGTCGCATCCCGTCGACGACGAGTGTATGGGGATCGTCGATCAGCTCGAGCCCAACGGTCGTCTCGAGGTATCCTGGGTAGCGAGTAGTGCGGGCCCAGTAATCGTGGTTTCCGCCCATGAAGGCGATACCGGCGCCCCGGCGGGTCGCCGCCTCGAGCGCCGCCAGTACGGGGGCGTAATCAGCCGGGGGCGGGGCGCCGAAATCGAACCAGAAATCGAAGACATCACCCAGCAGATACAATCGGTCGCCGCGGCGTAGATGATCGAGAAACGCCACCAGATCCTGTCTCTTGTGCGACTCGATCGACGCCTTGTCGCCACCGAGGTGAGCATCGGAGAGGAAGTAGATGACCGACATCGGACCGCAACTTAGCAATCGCGTGGACGTTCCGTGAACCGACAGCTCGATCGGACCAACAGCGATCCCGAGTTCGGACCGCGCCGGGGCTTGTGGCGGCGGATCAAAGATGTCGCGCTGATGGACGTCGCGGTGCTCGTCAGGGGTGTTGACGAAGCCGCGCTCGAGCAGTTTGAGGAGCGGCTGCTGGGTGCCGACTTTGGGGTTTCGGCGACGCTCTATCTGGTGGATGAGCTCAATGCCGAGTCAAAAAAGGGAAAGCTCAAGAGTGCGAAAGATTTTCAGGCGTTTCTGGCGGCGCGCGTCGAGCAACTACTGGCTACCGAGTGTGACCGCCAACTTGCGGTCGCCGCGAATCCGCCCACGGTTGTGCTGCTGGTCGGCGTGAACGGGGTCGGCAAGACGACCACCGCGGCCCGACTCGCACGAAGGCTCCGGGCGGCCGGCCATAGCGTGTTGTTGGCCGCCGCCGACACGTTTCGGGCTGGCGCTATCGAGCAAGTCGAAGCATGGGGCGCGAAGCTCGATGTGCCGGTTGTTTCGGGTGCTGCCGGTGGGGACCCAGCGGCGGTGGTGTTTGATGCGATCGAAGCGGCGTCGAGTCGCAAGCTATCGCACGTCATCGCCGACACCGCCGGACGGCTCCACACCCAGGGAGATCTGATGGCCGAACTCGAAAAGGTCGTAAGAGTGGCCGCCTCCCGTCTCGACGGCGCGCCGCACGAGGTCCTGTTGTGCCTCGACGCCACGACAGGCCAAAACGCGGTCGCTCAGGCCAGGGTGTTTGGGGGTCGACTGCCGGTCACCGGGCTGGTGGTGTGCAAGCTGGATGGCACGGCGCGCGGCGGCGTGGTGGTCGCCGTCCAGCGCGATTTGGGAGTGCCGATCAAGTTTGTAGGTCTCGGCGAGGGGCCTGGCGATCTCATCCCGTTCGACCCGCATCGCTTCGCTGAGGGATTGGTCCGCTGAACGACGGCCTGGGCCTCGAGACGGCGGTTCGGTTTCTGCCTGGCGTTGGGCCGAGGCGGGCGGAAGACCTCGCGCGTCTCGAGATCACCAACATCGGCGAGCTCCTGCACCACTATCCACGCGACTACTTCGATGCGCGGGAAGTGGTTCCGTTGTCACGGCTCACAGTGGGGGAGACGGTCAGCGTCGAGGGGCATGTGCAAGCGATCGGCAAGCGGCGCCTCAAGGGCCGCCGGACACTCGTCACCGCGCTGCTCGATGATGGCACAGCCGCAATCGAGGTCGTGTGGTTCAACCAGCCCTGGGTCGCCGACCGGATCCAGCGCGGCGACGAACTCCGGATCATCGGTTTGGTGAACCGATTTGGCAAACGGGTCAACATCGCGCCGAGCGAGTTCGAGCGACTCGATGCCAGCGAGGGGCCGAGCGCTCCCATTCTGCCGATCTATCCGCTGACTCAAGGCGTATCCCAACGCGTGCTGCGGCGTTGGACCAGAACCGCGCTCGATCGCTTGGAAGAGGTCGACGACCCGTTGCCGGACGGGCTGCTCGATCAGCACGACTTGCCACCGCTCGGCCAGGCGTTGGCCGACCTCCATTATCCCGAAACGCCCGCCGACCGGGATCGAGCCCGGCGTCGCTTTATCTGGGAGGAGTTCTTCTGGTGGGAGCTTCGGCTCGCGCTCAAGGCGGTAGTGCGACGTCGACCCGACACCGGCATCGCGATGGGGGTCGAAGGCGAGCTCGTCCCGCTCCTCGGTAAGAATCTCCCCTTTGAGCTCACCCGGGCCCAGCGCCGAGTGTTGTCGGACATCTTCCGCGACATGCGCTCGGCGCGCCCCATGAACCGCTTGCTGCAGGGTGACGTCGGGTCGGGCAAGACGATCGTGGCGCTGCTGGCGCTCCTGCGAGCGGTCGAGAACGGGTACCAAGGGGCGCTCATGGCGCCGACCGAGATCCTGGCTGAACAGCACGCCAGGAAGTTGAGTGCACTTCTCGAGCCGTTGCCGGTGCAAACGGCGCTGCTGACCGGTGCTGTCACCGGACGCGAGCGTGAAACGGTGCTGGCCGGATTGGCGGCCGGTGGGCTGGACGTCGCGATCGGAACCCACGCGCTCATCCAGGAGGGCGTGGAGTTCGAGCGGCTCGGTTTGGCGATCGTCGACGAGCAACACCGATTCGGCGTCGCGCAGCGTCTCGCGTTGACCCACAAGGGCGGTCACCCCGATGTGCTGGTCATGACCGCCACGCCGATCCCGCGCTCGCTCGCGCTCACCTTCTACGGCGACCTCGACGTTTCGCGGCTGGACGAGATGCCGCCCGGTCGACACCCGGTGACGACGCGGTTGGTACCGGAAAACCGGCGCGCTGAGATGTACGAGTTCATAGACCGCTGTCTCGAGGCGGGACAGCAAGGGTACGTCGTCTATCCGCTGGTCGAGGAGTCGGAGGCGATGGACCTGAAGGATGCCACCAGCGGCTACGAAAGCCTGGCCCAGCGATTCGCGGGTAGCAACGTGGCCCTCATTCACGGTCGCTTGAGCAGCGACGACAAAGAACGCGTAATGCGTGAGTTTGGCGACGGTCATATCGATCTCCTGGTGGCGACGACCGTTATCGAGGTCGGGGTCGACGTCGCCAATGCGACGTTCCTCGTAGTCGAGCACGCCGAGCGCTTTGGTCTCTCGCAGCTTCACCAGCTTCGGGGTCGCGTCGGGCGCGGCGATCAACGGTCGCGTTGTTTCCTGTTGTTATCCCCGGGCGCGGGTCAAACGGCTCGCGAGCGAATTCGGGTACTGACCAGTCAGAACGACGGCTTCGTGATCGCCGAGGAGGACTTGCGATTGCGTGGCCAAGGCGATGTCTTCGGGACCCGTCAACATGGCGTGCCGGACTTCGCTATCGCCGACATCGATCGCGATGTGGAACTTCTGGCTGTTGCTCGTGATGCCGCATTCGATGTCGTCGACTCCGACCCACAGCTCGCGCGCGGAGAGCATGACTGTCTGCGGCGGCGGTTGACCGAGCTCGAGACCCGAGATCGAGAGCTCGCGCGTCAAGGCTGAAAAGGGTCGTCTTCGCTTGACCGTTTTGCAATCCGTCGGCTAGGTTTGCTCATGTGAACTACGCCGTAATCCTCGCCGGCGGAGTGGGGGAGCGATTCTGGCCGGCGTCGACGCCCGAAATGCCCAAACAGCTCCTGGCGCTCATCTCCGACAAGTCGATGCTGCTGGAAACGGCCGAACGACTGAACGGTGTGGTATCGGCCGACCACCAGTATGTCTTCACCAACGCCGCACTGCTGGATGCAGTGGCCGCGGAGTGTCCCCAAGTGCCGGCGGAGATGTTGGTCGGTGAGCCCGAGGGCAAGAACACCGCCCCCGCGATCGGGCTGGCGGCTGGTTTGGTAGCCGCGAAAGATCCCGACGGGGTGTTGCTCGCGTTGCCCGCTGACCACGCGGTCGCCAACGTCGAAGCGTTCCGGGAAAGCGTCCAGGCGGCTTTCCAAATCGCTGACGAAAACGATGTCCTGGTGCTCTTTGGCGTCGTGCCGGACCGGCCCGAAGTGGGTTACGGATACGTGGAGCGCGGGCCGACCTTTGGCCCCGGTGCGGGCGAAGGCTTCGAGGTGGCGGCGTTTCTGGAAAAGCCCGATGCCAAGACGGCTCGGGAGTTCCACGCGGGCGGACGTCACTATTGGAATAGTGGGCTGTTTTGCGGTCAGGCACAGGTTTTTCTGGCTGAGTATGAAAAGCACCTGCCGCTGATGCACCGGGCGATCCAGGTCGCGGTTCGGGATTGGGAGGATGATCCCGTAACCGCTTGTGAGCGGTACTATGCGACCGTCGAATCAACGTCGATCGATTATGGGATCATGCAGAAAACCGATCGTGCAGTCGTTCTTCCGGCCGCCGACTGGGGCTGGGACGACGTAGGCTCGTGGGAGGCGCTCGCTCGGTGGGTCAAGAGCTCGCCCGATGGAAACACCGAGCTGGGAGATTGCATGCTCGAGGAGTGTCGAGATGTCATCGCGTTCTGTCGTCAAGGACAGGTGGCAGCGCTCGGTGTTTCAGATTGCGTCATCGTACGCACCGAGGAGGCGACACTCGTCGTCGGTCGTGACATGCTCGACAAGCTGAAGCCCTTCGTGCGGGCGGCAACGACAGACCGCCCAGACCGATGAAGGCGGCCGCTGTAGCGTCATCGATTCTGATCGCCGTCGCGGCATGCGCGTCTCCGTATCGCGAAGTTCCACCCGAGACCACCGCTCGACCCCCGACGGCTGAGAGGCCGCCCCCCGTCGATGATGCACCAACCTTCGAGCCCGAGCCCTCCGCCCGCGAGGTCGACCCCCAACCGATGGGTGTTGCCGACGCGTCGGAGCAGACGTTGATCGGCTCCGTCATGGCCGACGGGACAGTACGCGCCGATACGCTGGCGGGCGCCCGGCCCGATACGTCGCGAGTGGTGCGTGAAACAGTCGTAACCGGTGCAATTCGCTCGACGACCGGGGTCGGCCCCTTGGCTACGGGCTACCGGGTGCAGGTGTTCGCGGCCCGGGATCGGGACGTGGCGGCCGACGCCATCCGCCGCCTGCGCGAGCAGCGGGTCTCGGATCCGATCTACATGGAGTGGGTCGACCCTTGGTACAAGGTACGGGTCGGCGACTTCACCGATCGTGAGTCGGCCGAGCGGTTGCGCACCCGGCTGGTCGAGCTTGGGTTTCCCGAGGCGTGGATCGTCCGCACAACGATTCGGACCACCCGTTGAGCGCCGTACCGCTCGTCCTTTGTGATCCCGAGCGTTCGCCGTTTTGGCCGCTTGCTGAGACGCGGCCAGTGGGTGAGTTGCTGGCTGGGACACGTTCTTTTCGTCAGCGGTGGGAAGCGTGTGCCGGTCCCGTCGCTATGGTCTGCTGTGATGCGGAAGTCACCGGATGTGCCTTCTACTCGACCGATCGGCCGCGTTTGAATTCGTGGCCCGAGGTCGAGAGCGGATTGCGAATCGCGATCGCCAGTTGGGTTCCACCTCGCGATTGGCGTTTTAATGCCGAGATGGCCGAATATCGCGTTGGAGACCGACCGGTGGCGTGGCGGCTCGACCCGACAGTCGCGCGAGAGGTCGCGCAGCTCGATGGCGGCCCGGTCGCGCTGGCGGAGTGGTTGTCGGCCCTGAATCTTCCGGCCGAGGAAGCCGGCGGTCGAGTCTTTGACTCGCTTTGGGCGATGCTCGATGCCAACGCGGAGCTGATCCATCGCGACGCCGAGGAGTTCACGACCGCGGAGACGGTCACCGGAGTCGATCCCGTGGCGCTGCTCGGCGATGGTCTCAAGGTGCAGCGGGACGTGACGATCGGTCCTTTCGTCGCGCTCGACACCGAGCCCGGTCCGATCGTGCTAGGTACCGGTGTCAGGGTTGCGCCGCACGCTCTGCTCGAGGGCCCGCTGTACGTTGGTCCCGGTAGCGTCATCCTCGGTGGCCGGGTCGGCAGCGGAACTTCGATCGGAGCAGGCTGCCGTATCCGAGGCGAGGTCGAAGCGTCGATCATCCAGGCGTTTTCCAACAAGGCGCACGACGGTTTCGTTGGACACTCGGCCTTGGGTGCGTGGGTCAACCTCGGCGCCGGCACCACCACCAGCGATCTCAAGAACACCTACGGACCGATCCGGTTGACCGGACCCGACGGTACGATCGACACCGGTGTTCTGAAACTGGGCGCCTTTCTCGGAGATCACGTCAAGACCGGGATCGGGTCACTGTTGACGACCGGAGCCCGATTCGGGGTCGGCACTCACTTCTTTGGCGGTCGACGCGTCTCACCCACCTTCTTGCCTGACTTCTGCTGGTTCGATGGCGACGAGCAGCAAGTGGTGCAGCTGGAGGCGTTCTTGCGTACAGCGGAAAAAGTGATGGGTCGCCGCAATCAGGTGCTGACCGCGGATGAACGTGCAATGCTAGAAGCCTTGCACCGCCTGGGAACAACGCCGGGCTGAGACCCGCGAGGCAGGTTGCTGCTCACCTCCAACAATCGCTAAATTTTAATTTTGTGCGCCCTATCAAAGCGCTTGGCGCCCCTCCCACACCGATCGAAACCACGGAACGCATGCGCATCTTCATAACCGGCATCGAAGGTTTCGTCGGGCACCACCTGGCTGCGCGGTTGGTGGCCGAGGGCCACACCGTGGCCGGGTCGGTCTACCAGTCCGCGTCAACGATCGATGGGGCCGACGAGGTGGTTCGGGTCGACATCCGCGATCGGATAGGCGTTAGCGCCGCAATCGCCGGTGCGCGACCTGACGTCGTCGTGCATCTGGCCGGTGAGACGAGCGTTGGCGGGTCGTTCCGCGACCCCGCGACGACGTTCGATGTCAACGCGGTGGGGGCGATAAACGTTTTGGAGGCGTGCCGCGAGGCGTCGGTGGGCCGGGCTTTGCTGGTGACGTCATGCGAAGTGTACGGCGATCCAGATCCGAGTCAGGGTCCGATCGTCGAAACCGCTCCCTTGGTACCGATCAACCCGTATGGCGCGAGCAAGGTCGCTCAAGACGTCTTGGGGTATCAGTATTGGCGCAGCTTTGGAGTCCCCGTAGTTCGCGCGCGGCCGTTTCCACACACCGGACCGGGGCAGGGTAGCCAGTACTTGTTTCCATCGGTTGCGCGACGGATCGCGCTGGCAGAAACGGGTCGCGGGCCGGCAACGATCGGCGTCGGGAATGTAGCGACCATTCGCGACTTGCTCGATGTTCGCGACGTGGTCGGAGCGTACGTCGGTCTGATCGAGGCTGGTGAACCTGGTGCGGTGTATAACGTGTGTTCCGGAGAGGAGCATCGATTGGACAAAGCTCTTGACACGCTATGTGAGCTTGCGGAAACGCCGGTGCGGATCGAGGTCGATTCGGGACAGCGCCGGCCCGCTGACTTCGCGTGGATGGTGGGTGACCCCACCGCGCTAAAGGCAACCACGGGTTGGCGGCCTCGCGTCCGCTGGGAGGAGACGATGCGAGATCTGATGTTGGATATGCGAATGAGAGTCGATACCGGCGCGCCGGTCGAAGTGGCGGAGCGTGATGGTTAGGCGGGCGATCACGCGGCCGTTCCTCATCGCTTTGGCGGTGTTCTTTGGAGCTACCGCGTGCGACGACGATAACCCGTTTCGGACCGTAGAACCGGTCATCAACGAGGGTGATGACCAAGTGTGGGAGCTCGCTTTGCCGGGCTTCCCGAGCGGTTGGGATTTCCCGGCTGGTGAACGGTTCTTCGTCGGTACCAGCACGATCGGCAGCACTTTTGGGACATGGGTTCTCGACTCGCGTGGTGATGGCACTCTGATCTTGCGGCCGTTCTCGACGCTTGCACCCAATGTGTCTTTTATCCGAACTGGCATTATCGACCTCGGCACGGTGGCGTTCGATGCGGTTGAGAGGGCGCCGGCGGGTGGGTACAGCTCGGTCAACGACTCTGACGGCGTGCCGGCGATCGAGGGCCATACCTACGTGTTTCGCATCAGCTTCGTCGCCACTGGCGGCGTCGTGCCGATCAACTACGCCAAGCTCTCGGTGATCGAAGTAGGCGAGGAGTTCGCTGGGGATCCGAACTCACGGTTTATCCGTTTCGAGTGGGCCTACCAGGTTCAACCTCTCAATCGCCAACTCGTAGCGGATCTGTAATGCTCGATCTGCGGCTGCTGAGAACCGATGCTGATCAACTACGCAGCGGGATCGCCAAGCGGGGTGAGACCGTAGATATCGATCGGTTGATGGCGCTCGACGCTGAGCACCGACGGGCGCTAAGCGAGAGCGAGAAACTGAAGGCCGAGCGCAACACCCGCTCGAAGAAGATCGGCGAATTGCTGGCGGCTGGGGATCAGGCTGACGCCGAATCCCTGAAGTCCACCATGCGCCAGGTCAGTGCGCGCATTAAGGAGTACGACGAGCGATCGGAAACGCTCAAGGAGAATCTCGACGCGTTGTGGCTCGAGATTCCCAATCTCCCGCACGAAACGGTTCCCGCGGGCGGTGTCGAGCAGAACGAAATCATCCGCACGTGGGGAACGCCTCGGGAGCTGGACTTCGCACCCCTGCCCCATTGGGATCTCGGCGATGAACTGGGAGTGCTCGACCTGGGGCGAGCGGCCAAGGTCGCGGGCTCCGGATTCGTCGGGTTGATCGGCAACGGAGCGGCGCTATCCCGAGCACTGATCGCCTTCATGCTCGACCGCCATTGCGAGACTGGCTATTTGGAAATCGCGCCGCCGGTGTTGGTAAACCCGGCGACCGCGACCGCGACTGGACACCTCCCGAAGTTTGAGGACCAGCTCTACGCGGTCGAGCGCGACGAGCTGTACCTCATCCCGACCGCCGAGGTGCCGATCATGGGCTGGCACCGAGACGAGATCCTGTCCGCCGACGTGCTCCCACTTCGCTACTGTTCCTACACGCCCTGTTTTCGGCGCGAAGCCGGTGCGCACGGAAGCGACACACGGGGCCTGATACGCGTTCATCAGTTTGACAAGGTGGAACTCGTCAAGATCACGTGTCCCGAGGACTCGTACGATGAGCTCGAATCGCTGACTACCGATGCGGAATGGGTTCTACAGGCGCTCGACTTGCCGTACCGGGTCGTGTTGCTGGCTGCCGGTGACATGGGTAACGCGGCCGCCAAGACGTATGACCTCGAGGTGTGGTCGCCCGGGGTTGAGAAGTGGCTCGAGGTGTCATCGTGCTCCAACTGTGAGGCGTATCAGGCGCGGCGCGGTAACCTGCGGTATCGATCTGAATCGAACGGCGGGACTCGGTTTCCGCACACCCTCAACGGATCTGCAGTCGCGCTACCGCGCACGTTGATCGCGATCTTTGAGAACTATCAGAACGCCGACGGCACCTTGACTGTGCCGACCGTGTTGCGTCCCTACCTCGGGGGGAGCGAGACCCTGGCTCCGAGCGGATGAACCTCGACCGCGGCCCCCAGCATCGGCCGCGGATCTGGCCGATCGTCGCCATCGTGGCCACGATCGCGCTGTTCGGCGGATACGTGTGGTATACACGGGCATTGGTGTCCGACATCCGTCAGGACACAGAGCGTCTGGCGACCTTGTACGCGAGGGCCTTGAGGATTTCGTCGCCGGAGGACGCACAGATCCTCGTCTTCGAAGAGGTCATACAAGAGTTCCCATACCCGGTCGTTCTCACCGATCCGGAAGGCAACCCGCTCGCTTTCAGGAATCTCCCGAAGCTCGAGATCGCGAGTGAGACTGGTCCATGGTCTCCCGCTGAGCGGTTTGCGTTGCGCCAGGAGACAGCCCGTATGGATCGCATCGCCGACCCCTATCCGGTCACCGATGAGACCGGCGCGATCATTCAGCAGATCCACGTGAGCGAGGCTGGCACCATTACTTTGCTCAGGTACTTGCCTTACATCCAAGGTCTCGGGCTGGCGACGATCGGTTTGATCGCGTTTTGGCTGATCCGGTACAACTTGCGGGTCCAGCGCGGACAGATCTGGGTCGCCATGGCTCGTGAGAGCGCACACCAACTGGGAACGCCGATTTCGTCACTGTATGGCTGGGTCGAGCTGTTGCGTGCCGAGCGCAAGGCGGTTGCTGTTCCGGGAACCAGCGGCGGTGAACCGGAAGTTGACGCCGCCATGGCGCTTGACGCCATGGAACAGGACGTCGACCGGTTGTCGAAGGTCGCCAACCGTTTCGAGCTCATCGGTCGGCAGCCACAACTAACTCCCATCGACGTGACCGACGTAATGCGGGATCTGGAACAGTACTGTCGGGCTCGGTTGCCACACCGCGGCAAATCGATCCGACTGATCACCGAGTTTGAGGTTGTCCCTCCTGTTGCCGCTAACCTGACATTGCTCGAGTGGGCGTTGGAGAACCTGGTCAAAAACGCAGTCGACGCGCTCGAGGATCGAGGCGGGGAAATCACGCTCAGAACCGCCCGCGATGCAGCGAGTGATACCGTCGAGGTCGAAGTATCGGACGATGGGCCCGGTATTCCACGCGTGCTGCGGAAGAGGATCTTCGAAACCGGTGTGTCGACCAAGTCTCAGGGCTGGGGTGTCGGACTCTCGCTTTCCCGTCGCATCGTCGAGGACTATCACGGGGGGAGCCTGGACCTGGTGACGACGGATGATGCGCTGGGCACGACGTTCCGGATCACGCTGCCAGTCGCCAAGTCGTGACCCACTTGCTGCTCGAAGGACTCAACCCAACCCAGCGAGCGGCCGTCGAGCACGGACCGGGGCCGCTCCTCATTCTTGCTGGTGCCGGCAGCGGTAAGACCCGCGTGCTCACGCATCGCGTCGCATACATGATCGACGCTCACGATGTCGATCCGGGCAACATCCTGGCGGTCACATTCACCAACAAGGCGGCCCAGGAGATGCGCGAACGGATCGTGCGCCTTCTGACCGACCGCCCGGATGGCATTCAGGGTGTTTGGGTCGGGACGTTCCACTCGGTCTGTGCGCGAGTGCTCCGCATTATCGCCGATCGCTTCGATTACCCGCGCTCGTTCACGATATACGACGGCGAAGACACGCTCCAGCTCATCAAGCGTGTGATGGACGACATGAGTTGGTCGATCGGCTCTGTCGATGCATACGGAGTCCGGCGTCGTATATCGGACGCCAAGAATCAGTTGTTGTCGCCCGACGAGTACGCTGCTACCCATCGCGGACACGTTGAAGAGGCGATAGCCGAAGCGTATCGCGAATACCGTCGCGCGTTACGAGCCAACCGAGCGTTCGATTTCGACGACTTGCTGATGGAAACCGTGATTGCGCTGCGCGACGACGAGCAGCTGCTGGCCGGGTACCGTCGCAAGTTCCGGCACGTGCTGGTGGACGAATACCAAGACACCAATCACGCCCAATACCAACTGGTTCGACTGTTGACGGCCGAGCATCGCTCGATCACCGTGGTTGGCGACGACGATCAATCGATCTACGGGTGGAGGGGAGCGGACATCACGAACATCTTGTCGTTCGAGGACGATTACCCCGAAGCCACCGCCGTTCGACTCGAACAGAATTACCGCTCCACACAAACGATCCTTGAGGCCGCCCACGCGGTCGTCGTCAAGAACCGCGAACGGAAGGCTAAGAAACTATGGACCGATCGCGAGGGGGGTGATCCTCTCCACGTCCATGCCGCGGCGGATGCCGGCAGCGAGGCGGGTTGGGTGGCGAAGACGATTCGCCAGCTCGAACGAGACGGATATCGCGCCAACGATGTCGCCGTTCTTTACCGGACAAACGCTCAGTCGCGGGCTTTGGAAGAGGGGATGCGCCGACGCGGGCTGCCGTACGTAATCGTCGGTGGAACGCGATTCTACGAGCGGCTCGAGATAAAAGACGCGATCGCCTACTTGCGTGTCTTGTCGAACCCCGAGGACGACTGGTCGATGACGCGTGTGTCAGTCGCAATCGGTGACCCGATGACGGGTCTGGGGGTCACCGCATCCACCGTCGAGGCGCTGAACGCGCTGGCTGACCTGCTCCGGGAGTTCCAAGTCCGCGCCGCCGAGGATCCGGCTGGCGTTTGGGTGGCCGAGTACTTCGAGCGCGCCGGGCTCTTCGCTCACTACCGGGCGTCGAGCGACCCCCGGCGCGAGGAGCGTCTCGAGAACCTCCACGAGCTGGTGGTCGGTGTGCAGACGTTTAGCGGCGAGCGCGAGGAGGAGGGGGGTGACCTAGGCGCGTTTTTGGAAGAGGTGAGCCTTCTGACCGATATCGATCAAGCGAACCTCAATGGCGGCGT
>JBDHIC010000017.1:0-20989 GCA_039589035.1 Gemmatimonadota bacterium
GGTCCAGGTGGGCGAATGGGTGCTCGCCCTGGGGAATCCGCTGGGACTCCAATTCACGATGACCGCCGGAATCGTGAGCGCGATGGGGCGCGCCAACTTGAACATCATAAACCGTGGCGAAAACCCCTATGCGATCGAGGATTTCATCCAGACCGACGCGGCCATAAACCCGGGTAACTCCGGTGGTCCGCTAGTCAACATCGACGGCCACGTGATCGGCATTAACACCGCCATAGCATCCCAGACCGGACGCTATATGGGGTACGGCTTCGCGATCCCGATCACGATCGTGCGCAACGTCATGGAACAGCTGATCGAGAATGGCTCCGTCGAGCGCGCCGTTCTAGGCGTCTCGATCCAGGCAGTCACGCCGCTCGATCAGGAGGCGCTGGGGTTACAGACAGCCGAAGGCGTGTTGATCGCGGATTTCGACTCTCGCGTCGCGGACAACCCGGCCCGCAAAGCCGGCGTGCAGCCTCGGGATGTCGTGATGGCGGTCGACGGCCAAGCGGTATCAACGCCCAGTCAGCTCCAGCAGCAAATCGCGTTTCATAAACCAGGAGATAAAGTCGAGCTGACCGTCTGGCGTGACGGTCGAGAGCGCAAGATCGAGGTAACGCTGGGAGAGCGACCAGCGCCTCCGGAGTCGGTCACCCAGTTTGTCAACCAAGATCGGGGTGAGCTCGAATCGGCTCTCGGCATGGAGGTCGAGGGTTTGACCGGCGGGTTGCGCAGCAACCTGGCTGAGCGCGGGCAAATCAGTGCCGCCGACATACCCCAAGGCGTGGTCGTCCGATCGGTCGAGCCGATCGGTCCTGCCGCGGACGCTCGCATCCCGCCGAACTCGGTAATCACCCAAGTCGGCGATCGTCAGGTCCGAACCGTGGAAGAGTACCGGCAGGCGGTTGAGAGTCTGCAACCCGGCTCGGTGGTCTACTTCAGAATCTTCCGACCCGGCGGCTCGGGGCAGGAGTTCCGGGCGCTGCGCGTTCCGCGCTAGCGCTTTCAGGCTGACGCCCCGCTCGCTGATCATCAGTCAACGGGCGGGGCGAACGGCCACTCCTTTACTTCTCCCCAATTACGTTACTTTTCCCTGGTGGCCGTGCTGGCCGGTGGGCCTTTGACCAGCGCCACGGCCGACGTAGGCGACGCGAGAGTGGTGGAACTGGTAGACACGCAAGCCTTAGGAGCTTGTGGCTTCGGCCGTGGGGGTTCGAATCCCTCCTCTCGCACCATTTGAGAAGCGATGAGCGTATTGATCGAGAGCGACACCGAGATCGGTTACCAGGTCGAAGAACTCGCCCGCTGGAGGCGGCGGTTGGCGATCCAGGTACCGGTCCATGCGGCCCAACGGGTCCACGAGCAAACCGTGCGCGACTTCGCCAAGCGCGCGCGACTCAAAGGTTTTCGACGTGGCAAGGCGCCGACCCAGATCGTTGAGCGTCAGTACGGGCCCGAGATCGATCAGGAGGTGCTCAAGCGCTTGGTTCAGGAGGGGTTCGAGCAAGCCATCGCTCGCTCCGGTCTCGAGCCAATCGTGGCTCCCCAATTCGAAGGTGTCGAACGCACCGACGAAGGCGGGCTCCGCTTTGCCGCCGAGTTTGACGTCCGCCCTGAGATTGAGCTCGGTCGGACGACCGGCTTTAGCATCGAACGCGAAACTCGAGAAGTAACCCAGGCGGACGTCGACCAAGTGATTGAACGACTGCGGCACGAGCGCGCCGACTGGCGATCGGTCGGCCGAGCGGCTCAAGCCGAGGACCGAGTCGTCTTCGATTCGACCCCGATTGGTGACGACGGTACCGCCTTAGCCACCGAACGGCAGAAAGACCAAGTGGCAGAGCTCGGCGCCGAAGGGCTTATACCGGAGTTTGAGACCGGTTTGACGGGACTGGAACCAGGCGCCGAGGAAACGATCAATGTCCGGTTTCCCGACGACCATCCGAACGAGATCTTGCGTGGTTCTCACCGTTCGTTCCAGATCGAGGTCAAGGACGTTCGTGAACGACTGCTACCGGAGCGCTCGACGATGAATTCGCCCGCTCACTAGGTCAGTTCGACTCGTTGGAAGAAGCCCGAGACAAGATCCGCACCAACCTCGAGGCTGAGATGACAACGCAGTCCCAACGCGAAGTGAACGAGGCTTTAGTCGACGAGATCATCGACGCCAACCCGATCGATCTGCCCGAGAGCATGGTTGATCAGTACCTGGCGAACATGATTGGCGACCAGCGACGATTGCTGGCCGACGGAGCTGAGCCGGAACGATTGGCCGAGGTGAGAGATGTACTCAAACCAGGTGCCGAGCGCGCGCTTCGCCGATACTATATCTTGAACTCCATCGCTGACCGCGAGGGCCTCCGGGCGACCGAAGCTGATGTCGACCGGGCGATCGCTGACCGAGTTGACCCATCCAAGAGTTCAGTAGCGGAGACCCGCCGGCAGCTCGAGCGCTCCGGCGAGCTCGATGATCTTCGGTTTCATCTAACGATGGAGCGGGTGTTCGCCTGGTTACGCGAACATTCGGAAATAACTCCGGAGCTACGCGAGCCGACTGCTGAATAGTCGACACGAATTACGATAAGGAGATCCCGATGCCACTCATCCCGATTGTCGTTGAGCGAACCGGCCGCGGAGAACGCTCGTACGATATCTACTCACGGCTGCTCAAGGATCGCATCATCTTCCTGGGCACGCCGATCAACGATGAGATCGCAAACCTGGTGATCGCCCAGTTGCTGTTCTTACAGGCCGAGGCGCCCGATAAGGACATCAACATGTACATCAATAGTCCGGGCGGTGTGGCGTCCGCCGCGCTCGCCATCTACGACACCATGCAGTACCTGGAAAACGACGTGTCGACGATGTGTATGGGCATGTCGGCTTCGGCAGCGGCTCTGTTGCTGGCCGCGGGGGCGCCGGGTAAGCGATTCGCCTTGCCCCACTCGCGAGTCATGATTCACCAGCCTTTGGGAGGTGCCCAAGGCCAGGCCACAGACATCGAGATTCAGGCCCGCGAGATTCTCCACCTCAAGCAAAAGGTGAATGAGATCCTCGCCGTCCACACCGGCCAGGACGTGGAGCGAATCCAAGCCGACACGGACCGAAATTTCTGGATGGGGGCCGAGGAGGCTCGGGACTATGGCATGGTTGATGCTGTACTGTTGAGCCAAGATCAGCAGCGTGACGGGGACGGAAAACCAGCCAAGTCAACAAACGACTCCGGCTCCAACGGCGATAGCGATTAGGGGGCGGAAAACCGCATGTCTAGCGGCTACGACGATCGAGGCGGACGCGACCGAGACGAACTGCGTTGCTCCTTTTGTGGAAAGAGCAAGGAGCATGTGCAGAAGTTCATTTCCGGCCCATCCGTCTACATCTGCAACGAGTGCATCAAGCTTTGCAATGAGATCCTCCAGGAGGAAGCCCTTCAAGATCAGGCCGCCCCGCTAGAGGAGTTACCTACCCCGCAGAGCATCAAGGAGTATCTCGACCAGTACGTAATCGGCCAGGAGGAGGCGAAAAAGGGCCTCGCCGTAGCCGTGTACAACCACTACAAACGGATAAACTCCCGGACCGACGACGACGTCGAGATCGAGAAATCGAACATCCTGCTGATCGGTCCCACTGGTGTGGGTAAAACGCTGCTCGCCCAGACTCTCGCCCGTTTTCTCCAAGTGCCATTTACGATCGCCGACGCGACCACGCTGACCGAGGCTGGATACGTCGGTGAGGACGTGGAGAACATCATCGTTCGATTGCTACAGGCCGCCAACTACAACGTCGCCGACGCTGAGCGTGGGATCATCTACATCGACGAGCTCGATAAGATCGCCCGCAAGAGCGAAAACCCCTCGATCACCCGCGACGTTTCTGGCGAGGGTGTCCAACAGGCGCTGCTGAAAATCCTCGAAGGGACAGTCGCCTCCGTTCCGCCGCAGGGCGGACGCAAGCACCCGCAGCAGGAGTACATCCAGGTCGACACCCGAAACATCCTGTTCGTGTGTGGTGGCGCCTTTGACGGGTTGGACAAGATCATCCAACGACGCACCGACGCCACCGTGATCGGTTTCTCGCGCTCGAGACGGGCCGGTACCGCCCTCGAACAGTCACGCGAGATCATGATTCAGGTCGAGCCGGAAGATCTAATCCACTTCGGCTTGATTCCCGAGCTCGTCGGTCGGCTGCCGGTCATCGGCACGTTAGATCCGTTGGATGTCGAAACGCTGGTCGAGATCCTGCTCAAGCCACGGAATGCCCTGCTGAAGCAGTACCAGCGGCTGTTCGAGATGGAGGAAGTCGAGCTGAGCTTCCAACCGGAGGCGATCCAGGCGATCGCCGAACGCTCTGTGGAGCGTAAGACGGGCGCTCGTGGTCTACGAGCGGTGGTCGAAGAGACGATGCTCGAGATCATGTTCGAGATCCCGTCCCGTTCGGACATCGAGGAAGTCGTCGTCACCCGCGAGACGATCGTCGACAGGAAGCCGCCGATCTACGTACTCAAGCGCCACTCCGCTGAACCCAGTGCCGCTGATCCCACTTCCCAGGCACGCGAGGCGTAGCTGATCGACGTTCGCGGCGCGTGGCTGGCGCTGACGGCCGTCGATTCGGACACGAGACCCCCAGAGCCAAGACCCGAGGTCGCATTCATCGGTCGATCGAACGTCGGGAAGTCGTCGCTGCTGAACGCACTCGTCCAGCGGCGCAGCCTGGCTCGTACCAGCAAGCGACCCGGCAAGACTCAGACAATCAACTACTACGCGGTCGATCGTTGCTACTTCGTGGATCTACCAGGTTACGGCTATGCGGCCGTGCCGATCGCGGTTCGCGAGCAGTGGGGTCCGATGATCGAAGGCTATCTGACCGACAATAGCCTCTTGATGGGCGTCGTCTCGCTGATCGACGGTCGGCGGCCACCGACTCCGCTGGACCGCGAGATGATCGCTTGGCTCGCCGAGCGTGGCGTGCCCACGCTGGTGGTGCTCACGAAAGCCGACAAGGTGGCCCGGGGGCAAAGACGACCCCTGCTGACCAAGGCCTGCGGCCAGCTTGGCCTCGGCGACGATCAAGTAGTATGGTTTTCGGCCCGCACCGCCGAGGGTCGCGATGCCGTCCTCGACGCGGTGTCTCGGTTGTTGGCCCCGGAGGCCGGATGACTCGCGAGCCGTTTCTGACTCTGATAGCTGTTCTTGGGCTGGCCTCATGCGCCACGGCGCAGCAAGAGGTCCCGCCTACCGACGACGCTCAACCTCCGCCCGATGCGGCGGCAGTCGACGACGGCGAGGCGGCTCCAGACAGCGGCCGACCCTCTGTGAGTGGCACGCGCAGTGCGGGTACGCTCTCCTGGGAGGAACTGAGTGTTCGGCTCGTTGGCCGACAAACAAGCCCGGGGTTACAGATTGACGTTACGACGCTCGATAACGAAGCGATCGTCCTGGCGGCCGAAGATATATACGCCCACCTGGCCGATCTAAAGCAGCGAATCCCGGCGGCCCATGACTTGTTCGTTGAGAATATCGAAGAGATGACTCCCCTCTTGGTCGCCTTTACCGGTATCGAGAAAGAGGTCAGTTTCGATCCCAGCCGGTTGATGATCCGCAGTGAGGGGTCGACGTTCTACCCGCTCCATGTTCTGCCTGTAAGCCCCAACTTCGATCGCCGGTTGGTCGGGTTGTACGAGACGGTCTACGGGATCTACCTGTTCGAGCCCGGCATCGACTTCTTCGCAAACCTCGAATTTCAGTACGCCGACCTGTCGTCCGGCGCGTCGTGGTTTTCACTCGTGAAGCGGGTGCAAAGGGCCAAGGCACGTCGCGAAGCCGAATCGTAAGCGTGAGTCAATCAGCCCGGGTCGTCGTTACCGGGGCGGGTAGGGGCTTGGGGCTCGAGTTCACCCGTCAATGGATGGACACCGGTGATCAAGTCATCGCCCTGGCTCGCGATCCCGACGCCTCCGAGGGTCTCGCAGATCTAGCCGGGCGATCCGGTCAGCAATTGATCGTGGTCGAATGCGACGTCGGCGACGACGCCTCCGTGGAGGCCGCCGTGCAAGCGATCGGCGACCACGTCGACGGCCTCGAGATCGTCGTGAACAACGCTGGTGAGCGGGGCCAAACGGAGGACTTGGACTCACTTGACCTGAATGTCGTCCTGCGTGTCTTCAACACAAACACGCTTGGGTCGCTGCGAATGAGCCGTGCATTGCTTCCACTCCTTCGCTCTGGTCGCGGCAAACCACCGCGGATCATTCATCTGAGTTCGCTCATGGGCTCGATCGCCGATAACCAGAGCGGCCGGTCGTACGCGTACCGGATCTCGAAGGCCGGAGTAAACATGGCCTGTCGCACGTTGGCCTACGACTTGGCACCCTACGGTGTCGTGACGGTCGCGATACACCCGGGGTGGGTGCAGACTCGGATGGGCGGACCGGCGGCGCCGCTCACGACCGAAACGGCTGTGAGCGACATGATTGGCACGATCCAACAGCTCTCCGTCGATCAGGGTGGTCTGTTTCTGGATCGTCACGGCGAGCCCCTGCCGTACTAAGCGTCGGGGCTACGAGAGCCCGTATTTCTTGATTTTTCGGTATAGGGTCCGCTCGCCGATGCCCAGGATCTCAGCCGCCCGACGGCGGTTGCCGTCAACGGCCGCGAGCGTGCGTTCGATCGCTAAGCGCTCGATCTCACCGAGACTGGCCCCAATCGTCAGCAACTCGTCGTCGGCTCCAGAGGACACATCGGCGGCTTCACTGGCCGCGCTGATTGGAAACGTTCGGATTCCGTTCTCGATGTCGTCGCCTTCGGTCTCGACCTCCACAGCCCGGACCCACGACACCCCCCGATCGCTTCCTTCCAGCAGCTCGCGGATCTCCCGGTAGTCGCCCCGTAACGCATCCAGCTCACCCTTCAGGTCGCGATACAAGTACCCCAAGAGCGCCTCGATCCGGGCCCCGGCTGCACCTCCATCGACGATATCTTCACCCAGCGGCATCGGTAACAACCGCTCGGGGTTTGCCCGAGCGTAGATCTCTTCTGGAATGTCACGGGCGCGGATTTTCGATCCAGGAGTCAGTACCAACATGCTCTCAACCAAGTTTCTCAGTTCGCGAACATTACCGGGCCAGTCATAGTTCTTGAGAACTGACATCGCTTCGTCGGTTATGCCTACAAACTGGCGATCGTTTTGGGTACAGAACTCTTGTGTACGAAATGGTGGATTAGAAGCGGAATGTCGTCACGTCGCTCACGGAGCGGGGGCATGCGCACGTTCAGGACATTCAACCGATAGTACAGATCGCGTCGGAATTCGCCCGCCTCGACCGCGGATTCGAGATCGCGGTTGGTCGAGGCGAGAACCCGCACGTCTACCCGGATGGGTGTCGACCCTCCGACTCGCATAAACTCGCGCTCCTCGAGCACGCGAAGCAGCTTCACTTGAGTCGACAGCGGCATCTCTCCGACCTCGTCCAGCAACAGCGTGCCCCGATCCGCGATCTCGAAATGACCCTTCCGAAGGCTGGTGGCGCCTGTAAACGCCCCCTTTTCGTGACCGAACAGCTCCGATTCGAGAAGACTTTCGGTCAAAGCCGCACAGTTAACGGCGATGAATGGCTTGCTGGCGCGTGCCGATAGATCGTGAATCGCCCTTGCGATGAGCTCTTTCCCGGTGCCGCTCTCGCCTTCGATCAGAACCGTTGAATGGACCGGGGCATATTGAGAGACTCGCTCAAGAACCAGCTTGATCGCTTCCGAGCGCCCGATGATGTGCGTCTTTCCAACTAGCTCCTCGCGTGCCATCAGGCGTCGCGCGACGAGCGTCAGTTCGTTCGCATCAAACGGCTTCTTGAGGACCTCGTCGATCCCCTGCTCACGTCGCCGCTCTATGCGCTCGAACTCGGCATCATTGACCAAAGCAAGCACACCAACCGGCTGGGCGGCGTCGTCGATGTGTCTCAAAAACTCTCGCGTAGCGCGCTCGGAGATCCCGCCGGTCAGCACGATGAGCGACACTCGGCTGGCACCAAACACCCGCTGCTGGATCTCCTTGATGGAATCCACGACCTCGACGTTGAGCCCGGCCATGGAGAGCGTGTGCTCAGCGCGAATTGCGTACTCGGGGTCGTAACGGCTGACCAAGACGGCGGCTGGAATCGAGGTGCTTAGGCTCATGACCGATCAGCCGCCCTGTGTTCCGCCTGACCGACGCGTAGATCCTTTAGGAGCGCGATGGCGTGATCGAGCACCGGCGCCAAGGTCTCAAACGTGGCGCAAGCACCGCGAGGGCTTCCGGGAAGGTTGACGATCAGGGTTTGGCCGCAAATGGCACTGGTAGCCCGCGACAGCATCGCGTGAGGCGTCTGTTCAAGCGATCCCGCGCGCAGTGCTTCGGCTATGCCGGGCACCTCACGGTCGGCGATCCGGCGGGTGGCGTCGGGAGTGACATCGCGTGGTGCCAACCCTGTTCCGCCCGACGTCAGTATCAGCTGGATTCGCTCGTCGTCGGCCAACCGAGTCAAGGCCTCGGCGATCGCGTCGACATCATCGGCGCTGACATCGCAAGCCCTGATCTCCCAACCGGCCTCTTCGAGGCGTCCCACGAGCGCCGGACCACTGGCGTCGGCCTGGACCCCAGCTGCCACCCGATCGCTGACGATCAGGACCGCCACTCCCCTGTGATGTGCCATTTCGGCAGACATTTACGGCAAGATACGTCAGCTTGGGAGGGGCGCCAAACGCAGCCGTTTTGACCGACGACGAACGGAGTACTAGCGGGTCCAGACCCCCAAGCGTTGCTGACGGGCAATCGATTCGGCGGCTCGCAATCGGTCGTCGTGGCGCCGGTTCACGACGCTCGGCTTGAGAAAAGCGTAGCCCTGCCGAACGAGCATCTCGTTGACCATTCGACCGTCGGCAAGGAAGACATACGCCAGCAGCCGGCCCCTTTGATCTCGCGGTTCCTCATCCAACTCCAACCGGATCTCGGATCCACTCGGCAACAAGGCCGCCAGCGCATTCCTCGCCAGCATACCGAATGGGCCCCGCTCGGGTGAGTCCACGAGCAACAAGCGAATGCGCTCTCCGTTTCGACAGTTGAGCGTATCGCCGTCGAGCACGAAAGCCACAGTGCACGTTTCAGATTGGGCCTCGACAGGATCGGCCCAACCCCCGAGCATCACCAACGACGCTATTAGACCGAATCCAAAGGCGCAGCGGAGCATCAGCCTAGTCATCTTGTTTCAGCTGGCGAGCGACGCGTGCGTCTACGAGACAGAACGTATCCCCCGACCCCAACGGTAAAGGCCAAGCAAGCATACAAGTAGTAGAACCAGTGTAGCGGTATAGCTTTCATAGTGAATATGACCCCACGCTGGCGAGCGAAGTACGCGTACAGCCTCCGATTCAAAACCAGCAACCCGAATGCCGATAAGCCTGTCAACCAAATCGCGGTCGGTCTCACGAGGGAGATCAGTAGACCACCCACCGCGAGCCATGCCAAAACAGCGCTTACCCGCTGTGACCATCGGAGATTCAACGCCGTGTCGAGCCGGCCACGGTCGAGCATCAGACGCGTCCAAGGTGCACCGCGATCGAGGATATCGGATCGCATGAGTTGCTCAAAAGTCCAAGCCTTCAGGTGCTTGACCCTGACCTCCTTGCACAGCCGAATCGTGAATCCGGCATCTCGCAGCCTGTAGCCCAGCTCGATATCTTCTATGCTCGGCCGCGGGAATTGTTCCTCATCGAAGCCACCGATCGCGGCGAACACCGTTCGCCGAACGACCCCGCAACCGGCCCAGAAAGTCGTCGCGTCTTGACTCCCCTGCTGATGGGTGTACGAGTGAAGCAAGTTCTTGAACTGTGCGATAAAGTTCTGCGCGGCCGGGGCGTCGTCGTAGCACCCGAACAACGCGTCGACGCCAGGCTCCGCCTCGAGCACTGCGGCAGCCCGATCGAGGGTCTCGGGATGCGCTTCGCAGTCAGCGTCGACAAAAAACAAGTACTCTCCAGACGCCTGTTCAGCACCCAGATTCCTCGCCGCTCCTGGACCACGCGCGCGATTAACGGAGATCACCTGCGCCCCCCGCAGCCGCGCCAGCTCTGCCGAACCGTCGGTCGACCCATCATCGACGACGATCAGCTCGAGGTTCGACCAACGGGATCGATCGAGTGCATCCAGGCAGCGCTCGAAATCCGAGCCCCCGTTGTGAACTGGTACGATCACGGAGAAGTATGGTGGATTCATTTCAATCCTCGAGAAACTACTGAGCCCAACTTTCGGGTGCAGGCCCGGGTGGATGACGATGCCTAGGCCGGCGGACACCGTTCCGGGCCGTTCGAGCGTCGGGCAGCAAACCGTTTCGGGTGCGGTCAAGATATTCCTCGCCCAGGGACTCATGGTCCCGACCGGACTAGCGACCGTTGCGTTTCTCACGCGAGCGCTGGGCCCAGAAGGCTATGGGGTCTACGCGCTCGCCGTAACGCTTGTCATGACGATTGAGTGGACGATCGCTCATGCGTTGTCCCGAGCCACCATCCGCCTCGTCGGCAGCAGCGAGGACTGGAAACCGATTGCGACCCGGGTGTTGCAGATCTACTTCGTTGTCAGCCTGGCGGTGGCGATCGGACTTTGGGTCTTGGCACCAGCGGTGGCCGGCTTTCTAGACGAACCGCGGCTGATCTCCCCTTTGCGGCTGCTCACGATCGATGTCCCTCTCTTGGTGATGGGCTTCGGCCACCAAGTCATCCTGACTGGCCGCGGACGATTTGGACAACGCGCGCTGGCGATTGCGTCTCGCTGGGTCGCGCGACTGGCGCTGATCGTTTTGTTGGTCAGCCTGGGCTTTTCGATCAACGGCGCGATTCTCGGCACCATCGGCGCGTCGCTGGTCGAGCTCGTCGTCGCCATGCGCTACGATCGACCGGCACTATTCCGCCGGGTTCAGGCGCCGGTGCGAGTGCTCTACGTTTACGCTCTTCCGCTGTTCCTATTGAGTCTCAGCTTGCGTTTCATCCAGCAGGTCGACCTCATCGCATTCAAGGCGCTCGGCGGAGTCACCGCGATGGCCGGCGTTTTCGCGGGCGCACGCAACCTCGCCCTCATGGCAGCCCTGTTCTCGATGGCCTTCTCGCCACTGCTGCTGTCGACTCTAAGTCGACTCGTCGGCGGCGGCGATCTCGAGCATGCGCGCGACATGAGTCGCGACGCGCTTCGTTTCCCGTTTCTCTTGTTACCGCTGATCGGAATCGCTATCGGCGCATCGATCGAGATCACCGTGTTCGCTCTAGGAGTGGAATTTGAAGCCGCCGCGCCGCTACTCGAGCAGCTCGTCATCGCCGGGGTCGCCATGACGTTATTTGCGATCTGCTCTTCGATTCTCACTGCCGCCGGCAAACCCCTCTGGACGTTCGCGTTGGCCGGTCCGCTGGTCCCGATCACTGTCGTCGGGCACCTGGTGGCGGTACCACGGTGGGGCGCGCTCGGCGCGGCCACAGTAACGGCCCTGGTATCGGTTGCGGCAGCGGTGTTGGGGGTTCTTGCGGTCGGCAGATTGTGGCACATCTGGCCGCCGCTTGCATCAATTCTGCGTGGACTCGCAGTCGCCCTGGCGACCTACGCGGCGGCTCACTGGTGGGCTACACCCGGCTGGCTGATCGTCATCAAGCTGGGCCTGATCTCGATGGCGATTCCAGCCGTCTTGTGGCTCAGTGGGGAGTTCAACGCGCGGGAAAGGCAGCTCTTGCGCTCGGTGTTGTCGCGACCCTGGGAAGACGGTCCAGGCTCGACTTTCGAAGCTCCCTAGCGGCTCGTGATCGCTACCCGCTCCTACGATCGGCGAAGCGATTGTACAGCCGGGCCAACGACCACCCGACAGCCGCTCCCACCAGGGCCCCGTAGCCAAAGCCGATCACTGAGCCGGGCCAGGTCACCGAGTAGCCGGGGAAGTAGTTGCTCAGCAGCCCCAGTGTCGGTCCGATCTCAGGTCCGCCACGAATCAGCAGCCAGACGGTGGCCAGAAAAAGCCCCAGGCCACCCAACACGCCAAATACGATCGCCATGGCACCAGCGCGCATGCGAGCCACCGCCGCCCGTACCAGTGCTCGCTCTTCGTCGGTGACGCTTCGAGTCATCCGCTCTACTCCACGTTTAACGGGTCGATCGTGCCGGCGACCTCGAGCTCTCGTTCGAGAATCGTCTCTTCCCACCCGATGATAAGATTAATGAGCCACGCAACACCAAACCCGACGACAAAGCCAAACAACCCGGCGCCAATCAATCCCAACACGGCCCCACCCCAACTAACCTCGTAACCGAGCAGATACTGACCAACGAGCGCGAGCATCTCGGTCGAATCGCGTTCGGCACGGAGCAGAACCCAGGCCGTAGTGAGGAACAACCCGACACCACTCACGATGGCGACCGCCAGACCCAAAGCCAGCGCGTCGTAGCGGGCGAAGGCTGCAGCCAAGACGTCCTCGAGAGTCTCTTTGGCTGCAATCGACGGCGTCAAACGTTCAGCAACCAGCGTCTCCTTCTCAATGTCTAAGCGCTTCTCCTCGTGATATTCATCTTCGACGTTCACCGACCACACGTCGTAGTCTGCTCCGTCGATATTGCGCGCCGCGTAAATCCCAGTCACCATCGAATGGTCCTGGTTGTTATAACGATGCTGGCCGTTGCGTCCGATAAGATGAAGGTTGGTCAACCCGTCGGTGTAGCGACGCACGGTCTCCAACGCCTCCCGGTAGTCTGAGTCGTATACGGGATAAGCCTTGGGCATCCGGACCACCGTTCCATCGAGTAAGATATTCGGGCGGACCAACCCCAACTGTATCATCTCGGCCTCACCCAACTCGACAAGCTGCTCGTCGGGTGCGGACCACAACTCGTCCCCCTCGTTGACAAAGTACTCCAGTCCCAGCGACGATGTGCTCGGGTCAGGCACCATCTCTGGGCTCCAGTTCTTGAAGTTCTGAACCCGTCCGACCTTCACATCCGGCGAGTGGATATAGATCCAGTTGTCCGGAAAGACGTTCGCGTCGCGGACGATTAGGACGACGGTCAGGAAATCACGATAACGGAGCTTTTCAGCCGCCGCGGCTACCGGTTCTGGCGCCGGCGGATCGAGCGCGCGAACGAGTCCACGAGCCGGCATGGTAGAGACAAAATGACCGGCCGAGACGCGCTCAATTTCACCGTTGCCAAATCGAACCGTCGCCGCTTCGACTCGACCATCTCGATGATGGAGATCGACCACTTCGGCCTCGAGATGTGTTTTCACGCCGCGAGCCTCGAGCCGTTCGCACCATCGTTCCCACATCATACCTGGTCCGAGACGCGGATACTGGAACTCGTCGATCAGCGTTGTGACTACCGAGCCCCCTTTCTTCCCCCCCAGGAGCGCGTGCCTGATCGCCTGGGTCAAGTTCAAGTTCTTAATACGTTGGGCGGCCCAGTCCGCGCCGATCTCGCTGCATGGGATACCCCACACCTTCTCGGTATAGGTTTCGAAGAAGATCTCATACAGGCGGCGTCCGAATCGATTCACAACCCAATCCTCAAACGTTCGCTCGTCGCTGTTGGGAATCCCTCGTGCCCTCAGATAGCTGGCGACGATGCGGATCGATTCGATCAGTCCTAGCCCCCGGAGGGCATTCCCCGGTCTCAATGGATAGTCAAAGAACCGATCGCGGTAGTAGATCCGCGAAAGGCGAGGTCGGACGAGGAAATCGTCCCCCATCACCTCTTCCCACAGTGTCTGTACCGTGTCGACCTTGGTGAAGAACCGATGGCCGCCGATATCGAATCGATAGCCGCGATAACTCACCGTGCGGGCGATACCGCCGACTTGATCGTCTTTTTCGAATACGATGGCTTCATGTCCGAGCTCGGTAAGCTCGTGTGCGGCCGTGAGCCCGCCAGGACCTGCGCCTATGACAATGACTCGTTCGCTCAACGAGGGTTGAACCGACTGCCGTTCACCTGTTGAGCGAACCGCCGCCATAGAAGGGCGGTTTTACAACCTCTGCCGCGACCTCTTTCCCGCGAATCACAACCGCCAACGTGCTGCCTGCTTTGGCATGTTCGGTTGGCAGGTAGCAAGTTCCAATCCCATAACCGAGTGAAGGGCTCATCGCTCCGCTGCGAACCTCCGAGATTTCGGTTCCATCCACCGCGACAGGATAACCAGTGCGCGGGATGCCTCGTTCGACGAGCCGAAAACCGACCAGACGGCGTTTTGGCCCGGAGTCGGCGATCTCCTTCAATCGATCGCGGCCTACGAAATCGCCCTTATCGAGCTTGACGATCCACCCAAGTGCGGCTTCGTAGGGGTTGACCGTTTCGTCGATGTCGCTGCCGTACAGGGCGTAACGCATCTCCAGTCGCAGTGTGTCGCGGGCCGCCAACCCACAGGGGAGCAAGCCGATGCCTTCGCCAGCCTCGATCAACGCCTGCCACACCACCGCCGATCCCTCACGATCGAAATAGAGCTCGTAGCCGAGCTCTCCGGTGTACCCGGTGCGACTCACGATCGCCGGCACGGAAGCCACCGACCCGTCGCGTTTCCAATAGAACTCAAGCTCCTCAAGTGAGACATCGGTTACCGCGGCCATGACGCGACTTGCCTCGGGACCCTGTACGGCAAGCAGCGACGTGCTTTCCGACTCGTCGGCGAGCGTCACGTCAGAGGGAAGGTGACGGCTTACATGTGCCCAGTCTTTGGCGATGTTCGAAGCGTTGACAACCATCATGTACCGGTTGTCGTCAAGCCGATATACGACACAGTCATCGATGATCCCACCGTCCTCATTGACCATCGCCGAGTACTGCGCTTGGTCCACAGACAATGCGGACACGTCATTGACGGTCACCCGTTGCACGGCTTCCAGCGCATCCCGGCCACCGAAGATGAACTCCCCCATGTGACTCACATCAAAAACCCCGGCCTGCTCCCTCACCGCCCTATGCTCCTGGGTGATCGACACGTACTGGATTGGCATCAGGAACCCGGCAAACGGCACCATCCGCGCGCCCAGCTGTTCGTGGATATCAGTGAACCCAGTTCGTTTCAGGTCGGCCGGCACCTAGAGGATGTACTTGCGAAGGTCTTTGTCTTCCACGATCTCCCCCAACCTCTCTTGTACCGCTTCCGCATCGATCGCGACCCGTTCTGCCCCGGTATCCGGAACATCAAACAGGATGTCGTCGAGAAGACTGGTCATCACCGTATGGAGGCGGCGGGCGCCAATGTTTTCCATCTGATCGTTGACCTCGGCCGCGATGCGGGCGATCTCCTGGATAGCGTCTCCACTGAAAGACAGCTGAACGCCCTCCGTCTTGAGCAATGCCTCATACTGCAGGGTCAGCGCATTCTTGGGCTCGGTCAGGATCCGCTCGAAATCCCCAGCCGTCAGGCTACTCAGCTCGACCCGTATCGGGAACCGCCCCTGGATCTCGGGGATCAGGTCGCTGGGCTTCGACACGTGAAACGCGCCCGCTGCGACAAACAGAATGTGGTCGGTCCGAATGAGCCCGTACTTCGTCTGCACATTGGATCCCTCTACGATCGGCAGCAAATCCCGCTGGACCCCTTCGCGCGAGACATCCGGCGCACCGGTGATCTTCTCGCCCGCGATCTTGTCGATCTCGTCGAGAAATACAATCCCCGAGTTCTCGGTACGATAGATCGCCTCGTTCACAACCTCATCCATGTCGATCAGTTTGCTGAGCTCCTCCTGAAGTAGGATCCGTCGCGCTTCGGCAACTGTTACCTTGCGACGTTTCGTTCGCTTGGGCAGCATCTCTTCCAGCATCTCGCTCACGTTGACGTCCATCTCCTCAAAACCCATGGGAGAGAGGACCTCGACGAACGGGAGCCGACTCGACGTCGTCTCGACTTCTACTTGTCGCTCCTCGAGCTTTCCGTCAGCCAGCAATCGGCGCAGCTTATCGCGAGACCGCTCTCTCTGGACGCGTGGATCATCGGGGTGTGCTCCTTCTGACTCGCGCGCGATCCCAGCGGGATCCACGAGGTAACGGTGGCCACCGTCGGCTTCATCAGCGCCCCTCAAGGGCGGAAGCAGCAAGTCCAACAGGCGCTCCTCGACACTCGACTCGGCCTGCTCGTAGACTTCGTCTTCCCAGTCCTGGCGTACCATGTTCACCGAGATCTCTACCAGATCACGGATCATGGATTCGACGTCTCGGCCTACGTACCCGACCTCCGTAAACTTCGACGCCTCGACCTTGACAAAAGGTGCATCAGCGAGACGCGCCAACCGGCGTGAGATCTCGGTTTTCCCAACACCAGTGGGGCCGATCATGATGATGTTGTTGGGCAAGATCTCGTCGCGGAGCTCGCCTTCGACACGCAAGCGCCGCCAGCGATTCCGAAGCGCGATCGCGACAGCGCGCTTAGCGTCGTCCTGACCGACGATGTACTTATCGAGCTCGGCGACAATCTCCCGAGGTGTCAGCGTGGAGTAGGGATCTGCGTCATCGGCTACCGAGGGTTGCGGTTGCTGAGCTGTCGCTGTTCCTGTCTCGTTTCGACCGTCATCACTCATGGTTTTCTAGCTCCAGAATTGTCAATTCGGTATTCGTATAGATACAAATCTCGGCGGCAATCTCGAGTCCTCGCTCGACGATCTGCCGAGCATTGAGCTGAGAATCGCCCATCAGGGCACGCGCGGCTGCTAACGCGTAGGGACCACCCGCGCCGATGGCCAGTATCCCGTCGTCGGGCTCGATGACGTCTCCGTTGCCTGAAACGAGCAGACTGTGCTCTTTATCACAGACCGCCAGCATCGCCTCCAGTCGCCTCAAGATCTTGTCCGAACGCCATTCCTTCGCCAGCTCGACCGTGGCTCGCGGCAGGTTAGTCGGGTAACGCTCGATCTTCTCTTCAAACTTCTCAAACAACGTGAGTGCGTCCGCGGCGGCACCAGCAAAGCCGGCCACGATCGATCCGCTCTTGAGATGCCGGACCTTTGACGACCGGCTCTTCACAACTGTATCGCCGAAGGTGATCTGGCCGTCACCTCCAAGTGCAACGGCTCCGTCCTTGCGAACGCCGAGGATTGTCGTTGCTTGCATGTGCGAGCCTCTCATGCGCGAGGGTGAGCCAAGTCGTAGGCCGTCTTGATCCGTTCGCGCGACAAATGCGTGTACAGCTGAGTAGTCGAGAGAGAAGCGTGGCCAAGAAGCTCCTTGACTGCCATGATGTCCGCTCCGCGGTCGAGGAGATGAGTCGCGAATGAATGCCGCAGCGTGTGGGTCGACACCCCCTCTCGCTCGGCAATCGTGTCCAAAGCCGCCTTCACTACGCGTTGAATCTGACGCACCGACAGCGGGCGACCAGTCCGGCCCACAAAAACCCGGTTCGCTGCTTCGACGCGTGCATCTCTATCCAACTCGTTACGGTACCGCGCAAGCGCCTCCAGCGCTCGACCGGTAATCGGAACCCGGCGCTCTTTGTCACCCTTACCGATCACGCGAACCATCTTGGACCCAGCGTCAACGTCCGCCCAAGTCAACCCGGCCAACTCGCTGACTCTGAGCCCCGCTCCGTAAGCGACCTCTAAAAGCGCCGCCAAGCGACGCCCAAAAAATCCCTCCACGTCGGCGTAGTTCTCCAGCGCCCGGTCCAAGGTGGCAGCACTCAATACCTCGGGGAGGCTCCGATGCTGCCGGGGAACCCCAACCTGTTGAGCAGGATTCACGTCTGTCCAACCCTCACGACAAGCATGCCGGAAGAAGCTCCGCACAGCTGCTAGCCGTCTTGCGATCGTACGTCGCACCAGGCCGCGGTCTGCACAGTATCCCAGGAACGCCCGCACGTCATCCGGTCTGACCGTGCTCAAATCGATGTCCGACGTGCCCAAGTGATCGACCGAAAAAGCGGCCCAATCTTCGAGGTCGCGGCGGTACGCCGCGATCGTGTTGGGGCTGTAGCGGCGCACTGTGCCTAGATAGTCGAGGTGGTCGGCGATGCGTGCTCTGAGCGATCCGTCCAGGGGGTTCAAGCTGCCTCTACCAAGGCCGGCACCGCGGCCTCGCTCCACTCCTCCATCCGATCGATCGCCCGGGCAGCCTGTGCTCGGCGCCGCGCCCGTTTGTCCCGCACGCCGTGCTCGAGTGCAGGTAGCAGTCCGAAATTAGCGTTCATGGGCTGGAAGTTGGTCGGATCGGCGGTTTGAAGGTAGTGGCAAAGCGAACCGGCCATCGTTTCCCGGGGCGGTACGTCGGGCTCGGCCCCGCCCACGACTCGGACTGCGTTCCACGCCGCCAGGAGCCCGCTCAGGATGGACTCCACATACCCCTCAACACCGGTCAATTGTCCCGCGAAGAAGAGCCTCGGCCACGCTTGGTTGGCGGGCCTTCCGTACGGATCCAGCGCCACAGGGTGTTGCAGAAACGTGTTGCGGTGAACCTGGCCGTGGCGCAGAAACTCCGCTTGCGAGAGCGCCGGCACGATACCAAACACGCGCTTCTGCTCCCCATACTTCATCCGCGTTTGGCAGCCAACCAGATTGTACATCGTACCTTGGCGATTCTCGCGCCTCAGTTGTAACACCGCGTGCGGTCGGCGAGCGGTAGCAGGATCTATCAAGCCAACGGGTTTCAGCGGTCCAAACCGGAGCGTATCAGGCCCTCGCTGAGCCATCTCTTCGATCGGCAAACACCCCTCAAAAAACATGACGTCACGCTCGAACTCTTTGAGCGGATACAGCTCAGCGCTCAACAGGGCGTCGATGAAAGCGGCGTATTCCGTATCCGTCAACGGACAGTTGAGGTAATCGTCATCGCCCTTGCCATAACGCGACGCAGCCCAGAAACGATCCGGCACGAGTGAATCCCGGGATACGATCGGACTAATGGCATCGAAAAATGCCAGGTTACCGGCGCCAAGCGTGAGCTCGACCTCGAGCGCCAAACTTTCCGACGTCAGGGGACCGGTGGCAACGATCGTCAGTTGATCAGGATCGAGGGTGGTCCGTTCCTCTCGCACCACGGTGACGAGCGGCTCGGCCTCGATCAGCTGCGTGACCCGATCAGCGAAGCGGGCGCGATCGACCCCGAGCGCCGCGCCAGCGGGTACCCGAGCTTCGAGAGCGGCGGCTAACAGTCGGCTCCCGAGCTGCTCCAGCTCGGCTTTGAGAACGCCGTGGGCGGTCTCGACATCGAGCGATTTGAAGGAGTTCGAGCAGACGAGCTCGGCCAAGAGATCCGTCTGGTGTGCTGGCGTCGCGACCACCGGCCGCATCTCATAGAGGGTGGCAGAAACACCAAACCGAGCACACTGCAGAGCGGCTTCGGTGCCTGCTAGACCACCACCGATAATGATGACCCGCTTCAACCGCGGGTCGATCCGACGGGCTCCGTGCCTGGCGCCGGTTCCGGCACCTCGGTCTTGCACTTTGGACACCTAAGACCCGTAACGCCATCGCCGTCGCGCCACGCCTCAGCCACTCCGTGACCACATTCCGGACACTCGATCGCCCGGGGCGCACCGTTCTGAGTGTAGTCGCAGTCCGGGTACCGGTTGCAGCCATAGAACCGTCGCGCCCCACGGCCCCGACCGCTCCGGCGCTCCGCCAACTCGCCCTCACCACACTGCGGGCATTTCACACCCGTCGGGAGAGACTCGGTGTGCCTACACTTTGGGTACTTCGAGCACCCGATGAAGGCTCCGAAGCGCCCGGTCTTGATGACCAACTCGCCTTCGCCACATTTGGGACACTCACGGTCGAGTTTCTCGCCGGCCGCCTGCGCCTGCTTCCGTGTGGCCAACGCCGCCTCCGGGTTGTCGCCGATGTTCATTGTGAAATCGCAATCCGGATAGTTCGCGCACCCGACAAACGGGCCCCGCCGACCCCTCTTGATGACCAACTCACCGCCATCGACCGGGCACGGGTCGTCAGGAGGTTCGGGACCGAGCTCAGGGATCGATTGCGTGCCGCGGCAATCTGGATACTTGCGACACCCCCAGAACGGCCCGAAACGATTCCATTTGAGTCCCATCGCGCCGTGCGCTTCGTCCTTCGGACAATTCGGTGGCTCAAGGTCGTTCCAACTGTCATCCCCGTTCCCGGCCTTCTCGGCAACCGTCGCTACGCGATCGATGTCCTCTCTGAGCGGACGCCACAGATCCTCGACGACGTCGCGCCAGGCAAGGGTCCCCTCTTCGATCTTATCGAGCTCTTCCTCCATACCGCGGGTGAAGCCGACCTCGAAAATATCGTCAAAATGATGCACCAGATATCTGAGCACGAAACGCCCGAGCACAGTCGGGCGAATCCGGCGATCGTGCCGTTCAGCGTAGTTGCGTTCGAACAAACGTGAGATGATGGTCGCATACGTGCTTGGCCGCCCGATGCCTCGCGCCTCGAGTTCTTTGACGAGCGTCGCCTCGCTGTAACGCGCTGGCGGCTGCGTTTCTTTTCCGTCACTGACGACCTCGAGCGCGGTAAGAACCTCGCCTTCCTCGATCGCCGGGAGCAGGACGTCGTCCCCGGCCTCCCCATGCTTGGCAGCTTGCCGGTACGCCTCGATAAAGCCCGGAAACGTGAGCACCGAGCCCGACGCACGGAACTCCAGATCTCCATCCACGACGAAGTCAACCGTCGTCCGATCGTAGCGGGCGACTTCCATCTGCGATGCCACGAAGCGCAACCATATAAGTTCATAGAGACGGGACAGATCACGACCATCCTTCATCCTTCCGAGAGTTGCCTGTATCGCCTCGGGTGTGCGCATCGACGTCGGCCGGATCGCCTCGTGCGCGCCCTGTGCGCTCGCTGCGCTCTTGTAATACTTGGGTTTGTCGGGACGGAATTGGGCGCCGTAACGCTGACCGATGAACTCGCGCACTTCACTGAGTGCGGCGTCGGACACCCGAGTGGAGTCAGTCCGCATATACGTGATGAGCCCCGCGGTTTGACCCTCGACCTCGATGCCTTCGTAAAGCCGCTGAGCCAACGACATCGTG
>JBDHIC010000018.1:0-33514 GCA_039589035.1 Gemmatimonadota bacterium
GCCAAAACTACCAATCGCAGCCGCGACCTCGACGTCGGTTTGGCATCATTGGCAGCCTATCGTTCGACCCTACCCCCTCGAGATGCAGATGAGCTCCTGCCATTCGAGCGCGATCTGCGTGAACGAAGGCGCCGAGGTCACGACAAGGTCCGTAACACCCTCGATGGCGGTCGCTACAGGCGCTTCACCACCGAATATGGAACGATCCTAACCACACCGACGTCGGAACGCGTCAGTTCGGGCACGATAGCCGACTTCGCCTCGGCCTGGATTTGGACCGCCTACCGACGCGTCCTGCGAAAGGGTCGGATGTTTGGCCCAACCCCATCCGTCAAGCAACTCCACAAGTTAAGGTTAGCGTGCAAGAGGCTTCGGTATTTGATCGAGGTCTACGAAAGCCTGTACGCGGGGGAGAAGATCGCCGAGCTGATCGACACCCTGCAGGACTTTCAGACGCTGCTCGGCGACTTGCACGACGCCGACGTTCAGCGTCGCGAGATGGAGAGATTCATCCGCGCCACGACGGCTCCGGCCACCCCAGTGGTGTACGGGTTTGTCGGAGAACTGGGGGATCGCATCGTCGTGATCCGCACAGAGTTTGGTCAACGGTTCGATGCGTTTGCTCGACCATCGAACGAATGGCGTTTTCGGGAGTTGTTTCAGCCGAATCGGTAACGCTGCGCCAGAACCTCAGTAAATCTCAGGTACGAACGTCTGATCCGACATCGGTGGGCGCACATACCCCCCCCGCTGTCGTTCCGATAGCTCGATCGGTTCAGGGGTCAAGTCTTCGTAATCGAACATGCTCAGCAGGTGACTGATACAGTTCAATCTGGCCCGCCTTTTGCTGTCCGCATTGACCACGTACCAAGGCGCCTGCTTGATATCGGTGTAGGCGAACATCGCGTCCTTGGCTTTCGAGTACTCGACCCATTTGAGACGGGCTTGCAGATCCATCGGACTCAGCTTCCAGCGTCGTGTGGGGTCGTCTATGCGTTGTTGGAAGCGTCGCTCCTGTTCCTCGTCGCTGACCGAGAACCAGTACTTGATCAGCTTGATGTCAGATCTAACCAGAGAGCGCTCGAACTCGGGAACGCTCCGAAAGAACTCCTGATACTCTTCGTCCGTGCAGAAGCCCATGACACGCTCCACGCCGGCGCGGTTGTACCAGCTGCGATCGAACAGGATCATCTCACCGGCGGCCGGAAGCTCCTTGACGTAGCGTTGGAAGTACCACTGTGTTTTCTCGCGTTCGGTCGGAGTGGCAAGCGCTACGACGCGAACGATGCGCGGGTTACAACGTTGTGTGATGCGTTTGAGCACGCCGCCTTTCCCGGCTGCATCGCGACCCTCGAAGATGACGACCGCCTTCCCACCGGTGTGCTTGATCCACTGCTGCAGCTTGACGAGCTCGGTCTGCAACCGCGCGAGCTCTCGATTGTACGTCTTCTTGTCGAGCGATTTCTTATCGCTCATGACAACAGTCTCATTCTGGAGCCATCCCCTTGGAGGCGAGTTCTTCGATAGCGGACGTTGACTTTTTCAACGACTGCAAGCCCATACCCTTCAGTACTGGGTGGGCCTTCGTGAACTGGATCTCGGCGTAGTCGACGATCTGAATGTGGTTGCCCCACGGATCGAGAAAATCGCGGCCCGAGGGCGACAAGATGTCAGCGCCGGCTTGTCGTGCCGCGCGCACGACCTTTTTGATGTCATCCACGACCAGACCGAAGTGTCGATGGGTGTCGGGGGCCTGAGATCGGCCCTCGCTCAGAGCGATGAACTGATCACCTAAGTCGATGAACGCCATGCTCTTTCCACGACTTCGAAGACGCAGGTCGAACAACTGGCCGTAAAACTCCAGTGCCGCGTCGATGTCCCCGACTTCCAACGCGACGTGGTTCACGCCTACGGCTCGGGCCGGCTGGGTACCCCGATCAGTCGAAATGGCCATCGACGCGTACGATAGTATGCAGTTGGACAGAGCACCACCGTCGCGAGCGTCAAACCGGCCGTCCCGGCTCGGTGTTTTCATTAGGGGAACCAAGGACCGATATGAGAGTCTGCCTACGCCAGCGACGCTACACACTGATTGGGCTCCTGCTGGGAGTTGTTGCGCTCGTGTATCCGATCGGTCTAGCCTCCCAAACCCTGGCCCGTAGCAATGTTCGGCCGACCGCGATTCCACTGCTGGGGTTGGGTTCGCCGCCAGCGGCGTCCGCGGAACTCGACAGCCTGTTGCAAATCCTCGAGCGATTCGATGCGGATCGCGTCGACGAGTTGGTGGCGCGCTACGATCAACGCGGCAACGCCGAGAAACGAAGCCTCGAACAGCGCTTTGGCGTGATCCAGCACCGGTTCCGAGTTGACGCCGACCCGCGAGGGATCTTTCAGCGCTGGGTAGCTGCGGGTTATGGGGAATCGATTCTCGTTGATGCGCTCAAAGAGATCACGCAGGGCCGTTATTCCGCGTACTATTTCTTCGATGGCGTCATTCGTCCCAACGTGTTTGCGTCCGACCGCTACTTGGCTCGTCAGGAGAGCGCCGTCCATGAAAAGGTCCACCTCATCCAGCCTGCGATCTACCGGCGTTTGAGCCTTCGCTGCCGGTGGACAAACCCGCTTGATAGTTGCGTCCGGAGCCTCGAACCGGTGGCTGTCTACTTAACTGAATACGCGGTGCTAGATCGACGTTCGCCGCACTTGCCCGACGGCAGCATCAACCGGGCGATTGAACGCTACCTGGTAAGGGAAGCCGAGCGCTGCCGGTACGCCACTGACACGCCACGTTGCCCCGCACCGCATCGAATTCGTGAGTACATCGAGTTGCCGCTCGAGGTAGCCCGGCTGGTGGAACGGCACGGCCTCGAGGGCGGCATCGTGAGGTTCGTGAACCGCCTGTAAGGCATCCTGCCGAACTTTATGGCGCCGGCCAATCCCTCATGATGGTCCCGAGGTCGATGTTGGGGGCGATCAGGCAGATGTGGCCGTGACCATGGAGTACACGAGAAGTCGCGCGCGGTAACCGTTCCGCCATATACTGAGCTTGTTCAACAGACGGAACGAGGTGGTCTTCCTCTGCCGCGAGCAACAGGGTCGGCGCGGTGATCTGATGCAGCTGGTCGCGGACATCGTAATGCTTCAAGATTCGAAGCCGGTTCAGATATCCCCGCCGGGTCGTCTCGGTGGTGAGCTTGAGGAATCGACGAATCTCGTTGCGGTGAGTGAAGTGGGAGTGGAGGCGCGTGGCGGTGAATTGTCGCACCAGCGTCATCGCCTTCCACGGGAAGATCCGCAGGGTAGAGATCACTACCCTCAATCGTGTCTGGGGCAGGTAACGTGGAAACGAGTTTATGATTACAAGCGCTCGCACGAGTTCCGGTCGTTCTAGCGCAAAACTGAGCCCGAGTGCGCCGCCGAACGATTCGCCGAGAATGACGGCTGGCTCGTTCGAGGGCGAGATCGATCGGATCACGCCGGCGAGATCGTCAATCAACGTCCCCATTTCGGACGCGGTATCGCGCAGGGCGTATGTGGCGACACGATAGTCCGGTGCCAAGAGCGGTTTTTGCCGGTAGAAGAGCTTGCCCGTTCCATCCATACCGGGGACGCAAACCAAGGGCGGGCCCACTCCGTCAGCCGATACGCCCGGGTCGTATGAATCGCGATCAGTCATCACTGCAACAATGATGAACGATAGAGAACCGAGCGTCGACCGGGAACGCCGAATCAGCCGTTATGGCCGAGTAGCCTGGGCGTTTGTGACGCTGTTTGTTGTAGAGAGCATCGTCTTCGGGCTGTCGGTGCTACCGGCGGCGCTCTTCTGGGAATGGCATTTCAGCTGGACACTCTCGCCCCGGTGGTTGCGGGTGGTCGTTCTTGCGATGTCGTTTGTGCCAGCCTACATGCTCTTCGCGGTATCGCTCATGGTCCTCTCGGGTTGGGCCACGCGGATCACGGGGTGGCGGACTCCACCCAACGTCGAACTCAAGGTATCGGACCTCGACTGGGCACTCCTCGATTGGGCCCGTTACATGGTATCGACTCATCTGGTGCGGATCTTCGCCGGCGTTCTGTTCCGATCGACTCCGGTGTGGACGATGTATCACCGCTTGAACGGAGGGCGCATCGGTCACGGCGTCTACATCAACAGCATCTCGCTTACGGACCACAACTTGCTCGAGTTTGACGATCGCGTCGTGATCGGCTCCGACGTACATCTTTCGGGTCATACAGTCGAGGCTGGCGTGCTCAAGACCGCCCCGGTAAAACTCGGGCGCAACGTAACGATCGGCATCGGGAGCGTAGTCGGGATCGGCGTGGAAGTCGGGGCCGATGCGCAGGTTGGCGCGCTCAGCGTGGTACCGAAGTTCCGGAAGCTCGAGCCCGGCTCGGTCTACGGTGGGGTTTCGATCAAACGTCTAAACGGCTCCGCCTGACACACGGCTGGACGCTCGCTCCTCCCACCAGGCGATCGTCTGACGGAGGCCCTCCTCGAGGGGTACTTGCGCATCAAAGCCGAATAGCTCTCGTGCGCGATTCGTGTCGAGTGATCGCCGCAACTGGCCATCGGGCTTTGACGAGTCCCATCGCACTTCGCCTCCGAAGCCCGTCAGCTTGGCGATCAGCGCAACGACCTCACGAATCGCGATTTCGTGCCCGGTGCCGACGTTAACCGGTTCCGATCCGTCATAGTGTTGAGTGGCCAGTAGAATCGCCCGCGCCGCGTCCCCGACGTATAGAAACTCGCGACTGGCCGCGCCCGTGCCCCACACCTCGACGCTCTCAGCGCCAGCGTCCCTCGCTTCAACGAATTTGCGAATCAGGGCAGGGATAACGTGACTCGTCTCCAGGTCAAAGTTGTCCCGCGGGCCGTAGAGGTTCGCGGGTACCAGGTGGATCCCGATCAGGCCATATTGCCTCCGGTAACCCTGGAGCATCACAAGCAGCGCTTTTTTGGCCACCCCGTAGGGGGCGTTTGTTTCTTCCGGATAGCCATTCCACAGGTCGTCCTCGTGGAACGGAACTCGAGCCCCATTGGGGTATGCACACGCGCTTCCTATCTGCACGACTTTTTCGACACCATGGCGCCGGCTCTCTTCGATCACGTTGAGGCCCATCACCATGTTGCCATAGAAGAACCGGCCCGGCTCGGCGACGTTGGCGCCTATTCCGCCGACGTCGGCAGCGAGATGGACAACGATCTCGGGCCTTGCTTTGGCGAACAGCCGGCGCGTCGCCTCTTGTTCGGTCAAGTCGTGATCACGGCTTCGAGCAACAGTTGTTTGCGCCCCCTCGGCATCGAGGAGCGACGTCAGGTGGGACCCAAGAAAGCCACCGCCACCCGTCACCAAGACCCGTTTTTGGCTGAGTTTCATTGGTCGCGGCGCCCCTCGAGCCACTCGACCTGCTTCAGTCCCGCGTCCACCAGTGTTCGCTCGTGGTCAGCCAGCTCCATGTCGGCCTCGACCATCATCTTGACCAGCTGATCAAACGTCACGGTGGGTTCCCAGCCGAGCACACGCTGGGCTTTCGACGCGTCGCCCTCCACTAGGTCGACCTCCGCCGGACGCATGTAGCGCGGATCGATCTTGACGTACTTCTCCCAATCGAGATCGACCAGAGCGAAAGCGGTTTCGCAGAACTTGCGAACGGAATGTCGGACCCCGGTGGCGATCACGAAGTCGTCGGGGTCGTCTTGTTGCAGCATCATCCACATCGCTCGTACGTAGTCGCCGGCGAACCCCCAGTCGCGCTCTGCATCGAGATTGCCGAGGTAGAGTCGCTCCTGCAGACCACGTTTTATCCTCGCCACCGCCCGGGTGATCTTCCGGGTTACAAACGTTTCGCCACGTCGAGGCGACTCATGATTGAACAGGATGCCATTGCAGTTGAACATCCCATAAGCCTCACGGTGGTTCAGCGTCTGCCAGAAGCTGTACACCTTGGCCACGGCGTAGGGGCTGCGCGGGTGAAACGGAGTCTCCTCGTTCTGTGGCACTTCGGTCACCTTGCCAAACATCTCTGACGACGATGCCTGGTAGAAACGCACCGGCTGGTCGAGTTGACGGATCGCTTCGAGTAGACGCAGCGCGCCGAGTGCGACGACGTCCGCAGTGTAGATCGGGTTCAGAAACGAAACCGCGACGTGAGATTGGGCCCCGAGGTTGTAGACCTCGGTCGGTTGGATTTCTTGAAGCAGCCGACTGAGCGTGTTGCCGTCGGTCAGATCCCCATAGTGGAGGAATAGCCGCGCGGACTCGATGTGGGGATCGAGGTAAAGGTGGTCGATACGCTCGGTTCCGAACGTGGACGAGCGCCTGACGAGCCCATGTACCTCGTAACCTTTGGCCAACAGGAGTTCGGAGAGATAGGACCCGTCTTGACCAGTGATGCCGGTGATGAAGGCGCGCTGTGCCACTCCCGCTCCTAGAACAGGTTCTTGAGGACAAACATTACGTTTGCCGGCCGTTCGGCCAACCTACGCATGTACCAGGGGTACCAATCGGGACCGTAGCTGATCAGGACGCGCACATGGTGGTTCTGCTCGGCCAACCGGCGCTGATCCCGGACACAGATCCCGTACAACATCTGAATTTCGTAGGCGTCTGAGGGGATCCCCGCAGATCGGGACCGTTGCACGATCTGCTCGAGAAGCGCCCCGTCGTGGGTACCAAAAGCGGCGCGCAACCCATTACCGATGTGCGGCAACATCATCTCGGCGCATTTCATGAAGTTATCGTCAACATCTTGTTTTCTAGGGAACGCGACGTTCTTGGGCTCCATGTAAGCTCCCTTGACGAGCCGAATCGCCGGGTTCAGCGGGATCAACCCGCTGAGATCATCAGCTGTGCGGTAGAGATAGGATTGCAGACATACTCCGACATTGGCGAACCGTTGGCGAGCACGCCGAAACAACTCGAGGGTAACATCGACGTAGTCGCTCATCTCCATGTCGATCCACACCCAGTTGTCCTTCTGATCAGCGTGCTCGATGAGCGCCTCGAGCTTCTGATAAGTGTGCTCCTGATCGAGATCAAGCCCGAGCTGGGTCAGTTTGATCGACACCTCGGTCTTGAGCCCCCGCTCGTTGATGCGATCGATCGCTCGCAAGTAGTGAGCGGTAACTGCGTCCGCTTCGCCGAGGTCGTTCAGGTTCTCCCCGAGGCGGGTGATGATCGTGGTCATCCCCAACGCGGAGAGCTTTTCCGTTACCGCCAGGGCCGACTCGACATCCTCCCCCGGCATGAAGCGGCGAACCGCACGGCGAACGGGGGGAAGCCGCGGCACGGTGCGTTTGAGCCGTGGGTTCTGCGACGCCCATAAGAGGGCGCTCTTGGCTGGATTCAAGGACTGATCTCCGTTTGCGTGGACCCCATGGGCGCGGAGGTTAAACTAGATCACGTCGATCGAAAAGCCGCGAGGGGTTCATCAGGGAGGCAAATCGATGAAAATGCGTGCCGCCGTCCTCGAGGAGTTCGGCCAGCCGTTGGTTGTCCAGGATGTTGACCTGGCGCCCCCCAAGGTGGGGGAGGTGCTCGTCAAAGTACACGCTTGCGGCGTATGCCATACCGATCTCTACACCGCCAGCGGCGCTGACCCCAGCGGGTACACTCCGTGTGTGCTTGGCCACGAAGGCGCCGGTGTCGTGACCCAGGTCGGGGAAGGGGTAACGCTCGTTCAGCCGGGCGACCACGTGATCACGCTGTTCTCGCCCGAGTGTGGCAAGTGCATCCATTGTAAGAGCGGCAAGACCAACATCTGCTTGGCGATTCGCGAGCAGCAAGGGAAGGGTAGATCGCGCTCGCCAAGATCGATCCCGCGGCCAGCCTCGAGACGGTTTGTATGCTGGCGTGTGGAGCCACCACCGGGCTGGCGGCGGCGCTGTGGAAGACCGAGGTCGAAGCCGGGTCGACGTGCGCCGTTTTTGGTTGTGGAATGGTAGGGCTCGGAGCGGTGCTCGGGTGTGCGATGCAGGGTGCGAAGAGAGTCATCGCCGTCGACCTGTCGGAGAAACGTCTCGAGCTGGCCAGAGGGGCCGGCGCGACAGATACGATCGTGGCCGACCAGGATCCGGTGGACCGTATTCTGGAGATGACCGACGGCTTTGGCGCCGACTACACGTTTGAAGCGACCGGGCTGGTCCGAGTCATGGGCCAAGCGGTCGAAGCGGCGCGCATGGGATGGGGGACGTGCACCGTCCTTGGTGTCGCCGGCAAGGGTGAGGCGCTCGAGATCATCCCGCGCTTCTTGATCACCGGGCGCAAGGTCCAGGGTGGCAGCTTTGGCGGCGCACGTGGCCGGACGCACGTGCCCCAGCTGGTCGATCTATATCTGCAAGGCAAACTCGATCTGGATCCGTTCGTCTCGCATCGCCTGACCCTGGACCAAGTGAACGAGGGCTTTGAGTTGATGGAGGCTCAGGACGGAATCCGGTCGGTGATTGTGTTCGACGCCGCGTAAGCGGCGACCAGTCCTCGGTCCCTCTTGATCGGAGGAGAGTACCATGACCAACGGTGACGACTACCCAGTGCGCTTCGACGTCGACTACCCCGAAAAGCTCGACCAGCTCACGACCGCGTTCCGGATAGTGATGATCATCCCGATCGCGATCGTCCTGCTCATGGTTTCCGGCGCCGCTATGAACTCCGAGGCTGGGGAGGGGGCGAAGAGTGTTGGCGGTGGTCTGCTGATCGCCGGACCCTTACTGATGATCCTCTTCCGGCAGAAGTATCCGCGCTGGTGGTTCGACTGGAACCTCGAGCTGTTGCGCTTCACTGCCCGCGTCGAATCGTATTTCTTCCTGCTCACCGATCAGTACCCGTCGACCGACGAGGGGCAAGCGGTGCACCTCGACATCGATTACCCCGACGTCGAACGCGATCTCAACCGTTGGCTCCCGCTGGTCAAGTGGCTGCTCGCGATCCCGCACGTCATCGTATTGGCCTTCCTCTGGTTGGCGACTCTGGTGGTGGTCTTCGTCGCGTGGTTCGCGATCCTGTTTACGGGTCGGTATCCGAGAGGCCTGTTCGACTTTGTCGTCGGTGTCATGCGCTGGACTTGGCGTGCCGTGGCCTATGCGCTGGTGCTGACGACCGATCGCTACCCGCCGTTCCGCTTGGTTTAAGGTGCGGTGGTGGCGGCGGCGTAAGGGAAAACGGGCTCGTTACGAAGGCCTTGAGTTCGCGGAGGTCGGTGACGGAAACCCTCCACGCGTGTGGGTCGCCCAGGGACGCTCAGGCGCGCTTTCATGGGAGGCTCGAGCCGAGCGTGGGTCGGATCGTGTGGCCTGGGGGTTGAGTGTGCAGGGCACGCTGACGGGAAGCCAGGCCGTGTCGGGAACCGCCGCTGACGCCTATTCGGCACAAGACCACTGCCGGGCGGCGCTTCGGAAGATCATCGACGAACACAACGAATTCGCCGATATCGCGTGACGAATCAGCAGCGTGAAGGCGACGCTGTTGACACGAACTTATAATCAGTGTATACTTATATAAGTAATGGCTTACCAAAGTGTCCTGAGTGCTCTCTCTGACCCCACTCGCCAAGCATTGCTCGAACGGTTGCGGGAGCGACCCCACTCGGTCGGCGAGCTCGCGCACCGCCTGCCAGTGAGTCAGCCAGCTGTCTCGCAACATTTGCGAGTGCTGCGGGAAGCCCGGCTGGTCACGTTGCGCAAGGACGGCACCCGCCGGATCTACAGCTTGGATCCGACTGGGCTGGATGACCTGCGCGCATACGTCGAGTCGTTCTGGAGCGGTGTGCTGGACAGCTACGCGGCCCACACCGCGGAGCGGCGTCAGAGCGCAATGCAAAAGGAGAAAGAGAGGTCCAACGATGAATGAAGTCCGATCAAAGACCGAGATTCCGCCAGTCGAGAGCCTGGTGACGGTTGCCTGGGACCCGGAGCGCGCGTTCCGGCGATTCACCGAAAAGATCGCCGAGTGGTGGCCACTGGAGACCCATTCAATGGGCCAGGAGAAGGCCGACACGGTGGTTTTCGAGACACGGGAGGGCGGCCGGGTGTACGAACGGTCGACCGATGGCACCGAGACAACGTGGGGGACAGTGCTGGCCTGGGACCCGCCCCACCGCTTCGTCATGAGCTGGCACCCCGGTCGCGAGCCATCGACGGCGCAGGAATTGGAGGTCGCGTTCCAGCCCTCCGAGGGGGGCACTCGGGTCGCGGTGACCCACACCGGGTGGGAGAAGCTCGGCCCGGAGGGAGCCACCATGCAGACCAACTACAGCGAGGGTTGGGTCTTCGTGCTCGATCGCTACCGCGGCAGTGCTGAAACCGGATCGGCAACCGGCTCGTAGGGATACCTGAAGCTGGTAGAAGAGAATAAATTGAATCTCTTCTGGCCCAGGTGCCTCTCTATCATACGTAGCGATTAGCCCTCAACAGATAGGCCATGCGACTACCCGAGATCTGCATCCAGCGACCCGTTCTCGCGAGCATGATGAGCGCCACTTTGGTGCTCTTTGGCATCATTGGGTTCACCCGCCTCCCGGTGCGTGAGTTCCCCGACGTCGACTCGCCGATCGTAAATGTGACCACGGTCCTGCGTGGGGCCAACCCGCGGGTCATCGAGTCGACGGTCACCGACGTGCTCGAAGAGGAGCTGAGCACGATTCCCGGTGTGCGGACCCTGACCAGCGCGAGCTCGGAGCAGTTCAGCTCGATCACGCTTGAATTCACGCTCGACCGCGATCTCGAGGCCGCCGCTCAGGACGTCCGCGACAAGGTGTCGCGGGTGCGAGACCGGCTTCCGCAAGAGGTCGAGGAGCCCGTCGTGGAGAAGCAGGACGCCGATGCCCAGCCGTTCTATTGGCTCGCGCTGTCGGGTGAGAATTACGACCTGCTCCAGCTCTCGGATATCGGCGACCGTATCGTCAAGAATCGGTTGCAGTCGGTTCCCGGCGTGGGTCGGGCACAGGTATTCGGCGAGCGGCGCTACTCGATGCGGGTCTGGCTTTCGCCGACCGAGATGGCTTCGCGGGGCGTCACCGTTCAGGACGTCGAGGCTGCGATCCAGAGTCGCAACGTTGAGGTCCCGGCTGGTCGAATCGAGTCCGATCGCCGCGAGTTCACCGTCCGCTCACTCGGGGAGCTCAAGACACCCGAGGAGTTCGCGGGTCTGACGGTTGCCAGCCAGAACGGGCAGCTCATCAAGCTGCGCGACATCTCACGGGTCGAGCTGGGGCCGGAGGACGACCGTGCGATTCTGCGTTTCAAGAGCGTCTCGGCGGTCGCGATCGGGGTTGTCCGCCAGTCCAAGTCAAACCTGGTCGATGTCTCGGATCGAGTCCGAGACGAGTTGCCGGCGATTCAGGCGGCGCTACCGCCGGGGGTCCAGCTTGACACGGCGTTCGACACCGCGGTCTTCGTACGGCGCTCGATCCGCGAGGCCGAGGAGACGCTCATCCTGGCCGGGATACTGGTAGTCCTGATCATCTTTGTCTTCTTGCGGAACGTCCGGGCGACGATCATTCCGGGATTGGCGATCCCGACCTCGATCATCGCCGCCTTTGCGGTGATGTTCTTCTTCGGGTTCACGATCAACAACTTCACGCTGTTGGCACTGATACTGTCGATCGGGATCGTCGTCGACGACGCCATCATCGTGATGGAGAATGCTTATCGGCATCAGGAGGAGCTCAAGGAACCGCCTGACTTGGCGGCGATCCGTGGTACCAACGAGATCAAGTTCGCGGTGATCGCGACGACGGTTGCGCTCGTGGCGGTCTTCGCGCCACTGCTTTTCCTTCGCGGCACGATCGGTCGATTGTTCAACGAGTTTGGGGCGGCGATGATCGGCGCGGTCGTGGTGTCGAGCTTTGTGGCGCTCTCCCTGACACCGATGCTGAGCGCCAAGATCCTGCGCGTCCCCAAGAGCCACGGCAAGCTGTTCTACGTGTTCGAGCGCACCTTCGAGCACATCGCGGCCCTCTACGCGACAAGCTTGGCGTGGGCGATGCGGCATCGCCGCGGCGTCATTGCGGTCGCACTGGCGACCGTGCTCGTGGCGGTAGGTGCTTTCAAGATGTTGAAGCGAGAGTTCGTCCCGCCCGAGGATCGCGGCTGGTTCATGTCGATCGTGGTGGCGCCGGAGGGTTCGTCGAAGGAATACACCGACGGCTATCAACAGCAGGTCGAGCGGATTCTCGGCAACACCGAAGATATCGAGGCCTACTTCAGCCTCGTCGGTTGGAACGGTCGGGTTAATAGCGGGATCGTCTTTATCCGACTGGCCGATTGGGACGAGCGCGACCGCGATGTGCAGGAGATCATCGCAGAGATTCAGCCGCAGTTCTTTATGCTTCCCGGTGTGTTCGCGTTTGCCAACAACCCGCCCGCATTTGGGTGGCAGAGTCCAATTCAGTTCGTGGTTCGAAACCCCGACTTTGAAGCCCTCTCGGCCGGTCTCGAGACGTTCACCAATTCGGCGCGACAGATTCCGGGTTTGGTCAACGTCGATACCAATCTGAGGGTCAACAAGCCTGAGTTGGTGGTGCGCTACGATCGCGACCGAGCCGAGGACCTGGGGGTCCCGATCCGCGACGTGTCGAACACGCTGCAGACGATGTTGGGCGGACGCGAGGTCAGTACCTTCACCCGAGACAACAAGCTGTACGATGTCATTATGCAGCTCGAGCCCGAGGATCGCGCCTCGCCGAGCGACATGCGCGGGCTCCGGGTCCGCGGCAAGGACAACCAGCTGATAAGCCTCGATGCCGTGGCCAACGTCGAGGAGGGAATCGGTCCGCGCCAGCTCAACCACTACGACCGCGTGCGCTCGTTTACGTTGACCGGTAACATGGCGCCCGGCTTCACGTTGGGTGAGGCGATCGATCAGCTCCGAGCGGTCGGCGACTCTGTGTTGCCAGCCGGTTCGACAATCGCCTTGAGCGGAGAGTCGAGGGAGCTCGAGGAGAGCGGCCGGACGCTCTACTTCGTGTTCCTGCTCGCGCTCGTGATCGTGTTCATGGTGCTGGCCGCCCAGTTCGAATCGCTGGTGCACCCGTTCACCGTATTGCTGTCGGTCCCGCTGGCGGTGACCGGCGCGCTCGTGATGCTGCTCCTTGCGCAATCGACGCTCAATCTCTATAGCCAGATCGGCATGGTGCTGCTTATCGGCCTGGTTACCAAGAACTCGATTCTTCTCGTCGAATACGCAAACCGATTGATGGAGAGCGGTTTAGAACCGGTCAAGGCGATGCTCGAGTCGGGACGCATCCGGCTGCGGCCGATTCTGATGACGGCGGTGGCGACGATCATGGGGGCGATGCCGATCGCGCTTGGTATCGGCGCCGGGTCGGCCAGCCGCCGGCCGCTGGGCTACGCCATCGTCGGCGGACTGGTCTTCTCGACGGCGCTCACGCTCTACCTGGTGCCGGTCGTGTACACGTTGTTGGCTGAAGCACGCGGCCGCGTAGGTGTTCGCTCTGGGGCTTCGGAATCGGTTCAGCCGGTTCCCGTGGAGGCAAAGTGAACCGATTTGGCATCGCGTTGGCGCTGCTGCTCGCCGCGCCCACAATCGCGACCGCTCAGGAAGCAGCTGGTCAGGAGTTCCCCGAGGTGACGCTGACTGAGGCGTTGCGGCGAGCAGCTTCGCTCGACCCCAACTACGTGGCGGCGCTCAACGAGGTCGGTGACGCCAATTGGCGACGAGTCGCCGCGTACTCAGCGTTTATCACGCCGGCGGTGAGTTTTCAGTCGACTTCGACAAAGTTCAGCTCGGACATATTCAATGTCGGGACAAATCGTTTGACCGATCGCATCGTGGACGCGAATCTGACTGCCAGCTACGAGCTCTTTCGCGGCGGCGGAAAGTTCTTCGATCTCTGGAGCGCGAGGGCAGGGCTACGGAGCGCTCGCGCCAACGAGCGCCAGGCCCGGTTCGAGAGCGCGCTTCAGACCGAGTCCGACTACTACGTGGTCGTCGCGGAGAGAGAGTTGACCCGCGTCGCTTCGGGCCGCGTACGCCGTGCTGAGGAGCAGCTCTCTGTTGCGCGGGCCCGTGTCGTATCGGGGGCAGCGGTCCAATCCGACTCGCTGCAGCTGTTTCTCGAGCTGACCCGCGCCCAAGTCGATCTTCTGCGACAGGAAGCGAGTCTGCGGGTGTCACGGTACCAGCTCGGTCGCCGTATCGGAGCCGATGGACCTGTCAGCGCGGCGCCCCTCGATACGCTACCGGCGCCAGCACTGCCGGTATCCGAGGCGGACGCCGTTGCCGAGGCGGTGCAGGGGAGCCCGCGCGTCGTTCAGGCGCGCGCCGATGCCGTCGCGGCGAGCTCGGCTCTCAAGTCGGTTTGGTCGCAGTATCTGCCGAGCTTCACCTTGTTTGCCCGGTATACCGGGTTCGACGAGTCGTTCTTTCCGGACGCGACCGAGCGAACGTTGTTCGGGTTTTCGCTCGATATCCCGATCTGGGACAATGCCCAGCGCGAGGTGCGGCTGTCGGAGGCACGCACGACGAAAGCGATTACCCGAGCACTACGAGATGATACGGAGCAAGCTGTCGCTCGCGATGTCGTCGAAGCGTATCAGTTGTACGAGACCGCTCGCGCGGCAGCTCAGTTAGCGACGACCGCGGTGGTTGTAGCGCGTGAGAACCTGCGCGTGCAGCAAGAGCGATACCGAGCTGGGGCGACGACGATCATCGACCTGGTAACCGCCCAGGTCGACTTGGCCGACGCCGAAGCGGGTGTGGTCCAGGCGCGGCAACAAACCCGACTCGCGCTGGCCGGTCTAGAGGCGATCCTCGGTCGGCGGCTGTTCCCGAACCGGGCGGCACCATGAGGACGGACAATCGATATGAGAGGGGACCCACGATGGGGCTCGATAGGATGACAATCATCGCGCTGACCGCTGCACTAATGGCGTGTGGCAGCGCAGAATCGAATGAGGGCGGTCCCGGAGGAGACGGTCCACCCCCGATGCCGGTCGAGGTCGCGATCGCGCAGCAGGACACGGTGATTGATGAGCTCCTCGCGACGGGCCAGATCGAAGCCGTTCAGGCGATCGATCTCAAGCCCGACATCGAGGGGCGGCTGGTGAGCATACTGGCGCGAGAGGGCGCGATAGTCAGTCGCGGCACGCCGTTGTTCAAGATCGACGATGCCGAGCTGAGAGCGCTGGTAGCCCAACTCGAGGCCGAGCGTGACTTGGCCGACCAGGCGCTCGAGCGGACGCGCGATCTGCTCGAGCGCAACGCGTCGTCACAAGCCGATCTCGAGGAGGCCGAGGCGAACCAACGGAGCACACAGGCGCAGCTCGAACTGCAGCAGGTGAGGCTCGAGCGGACCGTCGTCCGCGCCCCGTTCGCCGGCATCGTAGGTGAGCGCTACGTCTCGATCGGTGATTACGTGACGACGTCGACGGCATTGACCACATTGCAGACGATCGATCCGCAGCGAGCCGTGTTCCAGGTTCCCGAGCGTCATGCCAACCGTTTGGCCCTCGGACAGACGGTGCGGTTCCAAGTAGCGGCCGTTCCAGATCACGATTTCGTCGGCGAGGTTGACTTTGTCGACCCCCGGGTCGAGCTCCCGGGCCGCATGATCACCGTCAAGGCGAAGATCCCCAACCCTGATCGGGAGCTCAAACCAGGGATGTTCATCGAGACGCGGCTAGCCACCGACGTGCGCCCGCAGGCGATCGTCGTCCCAGAAGACGCGATTCTGCCGTTACAGGGGGCGAACTACGTGTGGGTGGTCGAAGACGGGACGGCCTCGCGGCGCGAAGTCGAGCTAGGCGTCCGCGTGCCGGGCTTTGTGGAGGTCAGAGGTGGGGGCGTTGCGGCTGACACCCAGGTCGTCGTCGGGGGCCTCGAGCGACTGTCCGAGGGAGCGCCGGTAATGCCGATGCCCCCGGGCGGGATGGCTGCTGGGGGTGCACCCGGCGAGCAGGCGCCTGCAGGCCAGGAGCTGGCCGAGCCGTGATCTGAAACCCGCACCCCCGTTTCACCGTATAACTCCACTAATCGTCAAGCGTTTCTCCATCCGTATCTACCAACAGCAACCGCGAGGGAAGCCGATGCGCACCGCTTTTTTGTTCATGTTTCTTATGCTGATTGCCGTATCCGTGGCGCCGGGTCTGCAGGCCCAAGGTGCGATCGAGGCGCCAGAGGGGTTCACGATGTATTCGATCCAGGGGCCCGGCATCAATGCACCGCCGCTCCCGTTCAAGATCGACGGTGACAAGTTCATCGCGCCCGAAGGCGGGATGGTCACCGTTACTGATAGTCACCTCACCGAAGACCGAGTCGACTTCAAGCTGCAGGTCCCAGGCGCCGATGTGCATTACGTCGGAGTTCGCGATGGTGACGTGTTTGCCGGTTTTGGTTTTGTACTCGAGGGTGATCAACGTGACGTGGCACCGGTCAGCTTTATCCCGGTAGGTCAAACCGCCACGATCGAACCCGATCCGTCGATGTTCGCGTCTGCGCCCGGGATCTCACGCGTCCAGGTCGTGCCGGGCGAAGCGACACTGGAGCCCGGCCAGCCGCGTCGCTTTGTCGCTCGCGTCTACGACGACGCCGGCAACGAGGTCACCGATCCAGAGGTCGAGTGGTTCGCTGGTGGTTCGCGAACTCGGATCGATACCGAAGGCGAGGTCGTATCGCTGGAGGCCGGTACGAAGCAGATCGTGGCGCTGGTCGACGGGGCGATTGGCATGGCTGAGATCACGGTGCTGAATCCGAAGATTGACTCGCTGACGATCTTCAACGACGTCCCCGGCGAACTCGCGGTCGGCAGCCAAGTGCCGCTCGAGTTGGATGGGATGAACTCGGTCAATCGTTGGGTGCTCGACCCCGAGGTTGCTATCCGTTCGAGTGCCCCGGACGTTGTGGCAATCGACGGTCACACGCTGGTAGCGCGATCCGCGGGTCGGGCTACGGTCACGGTTCAAGCCGACGCGGCGACCGCCGAGTACACGATCAACGTCGTGCGCGGTTCGGGCGGGTCGCTGTCGATCGCTGGCGTGCCGACTGGCGCCGTACGCACCGGCGATGTCGTCCAGCTGTCGCTTAACGAGGAGCACGCTTACCCGGTGTGGTCGGTTTCGGAGCCCGGCGCCGAGGTGTATGCCGATGGTTCGTTCGTTGCCGAGCGCCCGGGTCGCTACACGATCGTGGCGGTGTTGGGTGATCGCGTCACGACATCGTCGATCGAGGCCGAGTCGCGTGGTGTAGCCGGCAAGATCCACATGAACGGCCACGGCAAGAACATCGAGACGTATACCGCCGATTTGTGGCCCCAGAACTCATACGTATACGTGGGGACGCATCAGGCGAACCAGCTTCGCACGTACGACGTGTCCGATCCGTCGAACCCGGTGCTGACCGACCAGCAAGAGTTCGACGCCCGGGTGGTCAACGACGTCAAGGTTTCGGAGGATGGTCGCTGGTTGGTAGCGACGCGTGAGGGCGCGGCCAACCGGCGCAACGGGATCCTCGTCTTCTCACTCGAGAATCCGGCGCAACCGGAGTTGGTGAGCGAGTACACCGAGACCCTGACCTCCGGCGTCCATAACGTATTCTGGGTCGGCGAGCTGGTGTACGCCGTGAACGATGGCACCGGTGACATGCACATCATCGACGTCTCTGACCCGGTGAATCCGAGCGAGGTCGGTCGCTGGGGCCTCCCGGTCGAAGGCCGCTCGCTGCACGACGTCTGGGTTCAGGGTGGTATTGCGTACCTATCGTACCTGCGAGACGGCTTGGTGATCTTGGACGTTGGGGGTGGCGGCCAGGGTGGCACGCCGTCCGAGCCGGTCCAGCTAAGCCGGATCTTCTACCCCGGTGGCCCGACCCACTCGGCGATTCAGTACGGGGATTACGTGTTCGTGGGCGATGAGGACTTCAGCCTCCAGGGAACGGTACCGGCGGGCAGCGATCCGCGCGGACCGGTTCACGTGGTCGATATCAGCGATATCGCCAACCCCAAGTACGTGGCCCGCTACGAGGTGCCGGAGGCGGGCGCACACAACTTCTGGATCGATGATGGCGTGTTGTACATCGGGTACTACCAGGGTGGCATTCGCGCCGTTGACGTGAGCGGCACGTTGCGAGGCGATCTCTACGCTCAGGGCCGCGAGATCGCGTACTTCCTGCCCGCCGCCGGACCCGAGGATGCCAAGAAGCCATACGAGACTCGCGTCTGGGGTGTGTTCCCGATGTTCGGCGACGGCTGGTCGGTGGTCGGCGATATGCTGTACGCGACCGACTACAATTCCGGACTCTGGACGTTCACCGTCGAGCTACCGGAGAAGCCGATCTCGTAGTCGCTGTATGACAGCGCCTTGACGGTGCGATCAAACACGAGCCCCCGGGCCTGATTGGTTCGGGGGTTCGTGCGTTGTCGCCACCAACGTTGCTTCTTAGAATCGAGCCCTATGCAGGAGTACGAAAAGCTCGGCGTCTTCTATCTGGGCCAGCTCTACGATCTGGGCGCGAAGGAGCGGTTGGATCCGCTGCTGCTCTACGATTCCCGCGATCTCGTCACGCATGCGGTGTGCGTAGGGATGACCGGGAGCGGCAAGACCGGCCTGTGCGTCGGGCTGCTCGAGGAAGCGGCGCTGGATGGGATACCGGCGATCGTCATCGATCCCAAGGGTGACCTCGGCAATCTGCTGCTTACGTTCCCAAAGCTTCGCGCCTCCGACTTTCGACCGTGGATCAACGAAGGAGACGCCAGTCGGAAGGGTAAGACACCCGATGAGTACGCCGCCGCTCAGGCCCAGTTGTGGTCCAACGGGCTCGCCGGCTGGGGGCAGGATGGTGGGCGGATTCAGCGCTTGCGTGAAGCCGCTGATTTCACGATCTACACGCCGGGCAGCACCGCCGGCCGACCTTTGTCGATCCTCAAGTCGTTCGCCGCGCCCGACGCGTCGTTGCGCGACGACCCTGAACTGCTGGGCGACAAGATCGAGACCACCGTCACGGGGCTTCTGGGGTTGCTCGGCATCGAGGCCGACCCGATCCAGAGCCGCGAGCACATCCTGATCTCGACCATTCTGAAGGAGGCTTGGCAGGCCGGACGGAGCTTGGACTTGCCGGCGCTCATTCAAGCCATCCAGCAACCGCCGGTGAGCCGCATCGGCGTAATGGAGGTCGACTCGTTCTACCCCGCCAACGAGCGATACGAGCTGGCGCTCAAGCTGAACAACCTGATCGCTTCGCCTGGGTTCGAGAGCTGGCTGACCGGCGAGCCGCTAAGCATCGACAATCTCCTCTACACCGACGCGGGAAAACCCAGGGTCTCGATCGTTTCGATAGCGCACCTCAGCGAGCCCGAGCGGATGTTCTTTGTCTCGCTGCTGCTCAACGAAACGGTCGGGTGGATGCGCACCCAGTCGGGGACGACGAGCCTGCGAGCGTTGATCTATATGGACGAGATCTTTGGCTACTTCCCACCGGTCGCCAACCCGCCGTCGAAGAAGCCGCTTCTGACGATGCTCAAGCAGGCCCGCGCATACGGTGTCGGTGTCGTGTTAGCAACGCAAAACCCGGTCGACCTCGACTACAAGGGGTTATCGAACACCGGCACGTGGTTTATCGGTCGTCTGCAGACCGAGCGTGACAAGGCTCGCGTGTTGGAAGGGTTGGAAGGTGCTTCGGCCGGTACCGGGGCGGCGTTCGACAAGAACGAGATGGACGAGACGCTGGCCGGACTAGGCAAACGAGTCTTCCTCATGAACGACGTTCATGACAGTGAACCGGCGGTGTTCCAAACTCGCTGGGTCATGTCGTACCTGCGGGGTCCGCTGACGCGCAATGAGATAAAGCGATTGATCGGTGACGTGGAGCCTGCCGTTGCTGAAATGAAGGCCCCCGCTCCCGCCGAGCCATCTGCACCGGCTGCGGCTTCGCGGCCCGTTCTGCCACCCAAAGTGCCCGAGCACTTCGTGCCCGTTCGGCAGCTCGCTCCCGCTGACGCCGAGCTCCATTACGATCCCACGCTGCTCTCTACAGCGCAGTACCGGTGCAGTAACCGCAAGGCCGGGGTGAGCGTGACCGATGAGATCACCGTGCTCGTTCCGATGACCTCGGCGCCCATGGCGATCGATTGGAACGATGTCGCACGGGTCGACATCGATGCCGGAGATCTCGGAACGGCACCTGAGGATGGCACCGTCTCATACGGCGAGGTGCCGGCAGCCGGCACCGACTCCAAGAGCTATACGGCGTGGAAGCGCGAGTGGAAGGATTGGGTCTATCGATCGCAGGCAATCAAGCTCTGGCACAGCCCGACGTTCAAGGACTACTCCGAGCCGGGGGAGAGCGAGCGCGATTTTCGGATTCGGCTTCAGCAGCTGGCCCGCGAGCGGCGAGACGAAGAGAAGGAGAAGCTGACTAAGAAGTACACGCCGAAGATCGCGCGGATCGAAGAGCGAATCCGCAAGGCGCAACAGGCGGTCGCTCGCGAGGGAGAGCAATCGAAGCAACAAAAGCTCCAGACCGCGATCTCGGTTGGGACCACCGTGCTGGGCTCGATTCTGGGCCGAAAGACTTTGAGTCGCACCTCGCTCGGTCGGGCCACGACCGCCGCGCGTGGCGTAGGCCGCACGATGAAGGAGGCCGGCGACATCGGCCGTGCGAAGGAGACGGTCGCCGCCAAACAACAGGAGCTGGAAGAGCTCGACGCCGAATTCCGCGAAGAGATCGAAGCGCTCGAGGATAGGTTCGACCCGATGGCTGAGGAGCTCGAGGAGGTCGAAGTTCGGCCGCTCAAAAAAGATATCGCCGTCGGTCTAGTCAGCTTGGCCTGGGTTCCGTGCTGGGAGGACGCGCGGGGCAACCGCACCCCCGCATGGGAGTGAGTCCGGCCGCGCGGGTAGCCGTCTTCGCCTCGGGTGGTGGCACGAACTTGGAGGCGTTGTTCGAAGCGCTGGAGGCTCACCCGGCTGCGGAGATCGCGTTGGTCGCTTCTGATCGCGACCGCGCGTTCGCGCTGGAGCGCGCGTCGCGCCGCGGCGTCGCTACCGCCATCGTGATCCACGACGACGGGGAATCGATTATCGAGTTGCTCGAAACGCACGCCATCGATTGGATCGTTCTCGCCGGTTATCTGCGCATCATCCCACCCGCCGTCGTCCAGCGCTATCGAGGCCGCATGCTCAACATCCATCCCGCGCTGCTGCCCAAGTTTGGTGGTGCCGGTATGTACGGGGAGCGAGTTCACGCTGCGGTGCTGGAGGCCGGCGAAACCGAGTCCGGTGCTACCGTTCACCTGGTGGATGAGCTTTACGATCACGGCCCGATCGTCGCTCAGCGAAGTGTGAGAGTGCAGCTCGACGACACGCCCGAGCGTCTCGCCGCCCGCGTGCTGGAGGTTGAGCACGAGTTGTTGCCCAAGGTCGTAATCGCCGCCGCCGAGGGCCGGATTCGGACCGAGGGTGATCGGGCGTGGATCGTAGATGAGTAGCATCCGGCGCGCTCTGCTGTCGGTCTGGGACAAGACCGGCGTCGCCAGGACGCTTGAGGAGGCCGGGCTCGCAGTGACGTCGGTGGATCAGCTCACTCAAGCGCCGGAGTTCCTCGGGGGTCGGGTCAAAACCCTTCACCCGGCCGTTCACGGAGCGATCCTGGCGCGCCGCGACAGCGAAGCCGACATGGCCGACCTCGCCGCTCGTGGCATCGCGCCGATCGATCTAGTGGTCGTCAACCTCTACCCGTTTGGTGACGCCGAGATGCTGGGCGCGACTGAAGAGGCGGCCCGCACCGAGCTGATCGATATCGGCGGCGTCACGTTGATCCGCGCGGCGGCGAAGAACTGGCGACACGTCACCGTTGTAACTGAGCCGTCGGATTACGAAGACCTGATCGTTCAGACGGCGGTCGAGGGGAAGATCGGGGTCACTACGCGGCGGCGATTGGCGGCCAAGGCGATGCGGCTTACGGCTTGGTACGACAGCCAAATCGCGGTTTGGATGTCGGAGGACGAAGACGGTTGGCCCGAACGGTGGACGATCGGCGGGGAGCTCGTTGCCGAGCTCCGGTACGGCGAGAATCCGCATCAGGCGGCGGCGATCTACCGCGATCGACCGCCACGCCCGGCCGATCTGGCAGCGGTCGAGATCCTGCAAGGCAAAGCGCTCTCGTATAACAACTACATCGACGCGGAAGCCGCCCGGCGCGTAATCCGCGACTTGTACGCGCTCGATCCCGCGCGTGCCCACTGCGCGATCATCAAGCATACGATCCCGTGTGGGGTGGCGAGCGCCGACACTTCTCTCGAAGCGTACACGCGGACTTTAGCCGCTGACCCGATCTCGGCCTTCGGCGGAATCGTCGCGCTCACGAGCCCGGTCGATGGCCCGTTGGCGAGCAAGCTGGCCGAGCATTTCCTTGAGGTCGTCTACGCCCCATCCTTCGAGCCCAAAGCATGCGAGGTGCTAGCCCGCAAGAAAAACCTGCGATTGTTGGCCGGACCGGTACCCGATTTCGACGAGACCGCCGGCGAGGTGCGGCGCGTTGGGGGTGGGCTTCTGTTCCAAGGACCCAACCTGACGTGGCTGCCAGCCGGTGCCGAGGTTGACGGTGAGCTCCACTGCCCAACCGCCGCTCAACCGACCGACGCTCAGTGGGAGGATCTCGTCTTTGCGTGGACGGTCTGTCGAGCGGTGGCTTCGAACGCCATCGTGCTCGCCAGGGAGTGCGCCACGATCGGGGTCGGCGGCGGCCAGACCAATCGCGTCGGCGCGGTCGAGCTGGCGATCAAGTACGCTCGTCAGCTCGGCCATGAGACCGCCGGCGCGGTGCTCGCATCGGACGGTTTCTTTCCGTTTGCCGACAACATCGAAGTCGCCGCCGGGGCCGGTGTCTCCGCGATCATCCAGCCCGGCGGCTCACGCCGCGACGATGAAGTTATCCAGGCCGCCGACAGTGCGGGTATCTCTATGGTGCTCACCGGGATGCGACAGTTCCGACATTGACCGTCGGATAGTCCGCCCCTAAGTTCACCCGCTGATGGTCAAGACCAAAGCCCAAAAGCAAAAGCATCAATCCAAGGCCCGACCCAAGGGGCCCGCCCCGAAGGCCGCCCGGGCTGGGACGGGAGCGCCAGCGGTTGCATTCTCGCGTATCAACGCGATCTACTTGGGTGTCGGCGCCGTCGCGATCGGACTCGGGTTCTACCTCCTGGCGCAAGGCAGCATGGTGCTAGCGCCGATCCTGTTGGTCCTCGGCTACTGCGTGCTTCTGCCGATCGGAATCATCAAGAAGTAGTTCCCGTTAGATCTTCTAGCGGGCGCGGTATCGCGTCGGTCCCACGCGCAAAGATCCCCTCCCAGTCGATCTTTCCGGTCAGTTGCATGAGCATGAAGAGCGTCAGAACGGCTCCGATCGTGACCGTCAGGCCGGTGTACCCCTCGAAGAAGAAGGCGTAGCTGAACAGCACCAGGAAGACGAGCTGTGCGCCGCCAGCGTAGAACAGCGCCCGTCGCAACCCGCACACCAGTCGCAGATAGCTCACGACCAACGTGATCGATACGAAGGACGCCAACACGAACGCGATGTTGATGTCCAAATGATCGACCAGGTACGCCAAGAGCAGATGAAACGCGAAGAACCCCGCCGACAGGAAGAAGTAGTGCATAGGGTGGAGGTTGATGTGCCTGAGTGCGCCCAGCATGACCAGGACGGTGACAAAGAACAGCAACGAAACCGGCGCGAAGAACGTGATACGCGCGGTCAGCGGGCCGGGGTTCAACCGGTTCGGCAGGTCGACCCCGATGTGCTTGCCGCTCACCAGATTGTCAAACCGCCAGGCGAGCTTCCACCCCTGGTCGCGTTGCACCTTGGCGGTTGGTGACAGTGTGCCGGGCGGGAAATCGAAATCGCCGAAGTCGGTCGTCATCGTAAGCTCGAAATCCCGAACCGTCGAAACACCGCCAACCGCGAAGTAGTAATTCCAGGTGTCCAAGCCGCGGGAGGTGTACCCGATCTCGACGTCAGCTTCTGCGCCCGGCTCCATCGCGGTCAGGATCCAGACGCCACGATCGAGCTGATCGGCGGGTGGCGCCTCTTGGCCGTTGACGCGGAACGAAAAGTCGTCGTATACCGAATCCGACGACGGAAACGTGAAGGCGACCTTGACCGGTCCGGCGACGTCTTCGGACACCGTGAATCGGTAGCTGCCACGAAACTGGACGGTGTACGTGTCGTACCAGAGAAGGCCCTTGCGGCGATGTTCGAGCGCCAGATCGGCTCTTACGCGACTGCGGACCAACGGGATCGAGATCGTTTCGCGGATCGTCTTTTCGACCTGGCGCTTTGTGACGCGTCCTTCCTCATCGGTTTCGATCACCTCCTCGGTCACCTGGCGCGGCAACTGATGCGAAACCGTGGGGGCGGCTTGGCGCTGAGCACCGCCCCAGAGCTGGGTCACAGCTTGCGAGAGCGCATAATCGGAGCTGCCGGTTCGGTGTACGACCGACGCGCCTAGCGCAAACCAGGCGAGGGCGGTGCAACCAAAGATGAATGCGACGGCGAACAAACGGCGAACGGTCAACGGGTACCTCCTTGAGTCGCGTGAAGTGGCCTATGGGTTTGGTTATCGGTGGCTGCATTTGGCAATGCGCCAAACCGGCGCTCGCGAGCCTGGAAATCACCAACCGCCCCTTCCAAATCGGAACGCTGGAAGTCAGGCCACAGCACCGGCGTGAAGTGGAGCTCGGCGTAGGCGCACTCCCAGAGCAGGAAATCACTCAGCCGTTGCTCACCGCTGGTCCGAATCAGCAGGTCGACCGCGGGGACATCGGGAACCGAGTTGCTGGCAACCAGAAGCTCGCGCTCGAAATCGCGCTGCTGCGCATGACCGGCGGTCGGGAAGTGACGCACCGCCTCAGCGATCGCCCACCGGGACGAGTAATCGATCGCTATCCGTAGGAGCAGTCGAGAGCCTGTGGCGGTGGCTTTCTCGGCTCGCTTGATCGCGCGGAGAAGCTTGGGCTCGAGCCGATCGCGACGCCCGATGACGTTTAATCGGACGCCATTCGCGCGAAAACGGTTGATCTCAGCGTCCAGATGACGCTCGAAGAGCTTCATCAGCGTTCGGACTTCTTCCGCCGGCCGGCGCCAGTTGTCGGCCGAAAAGGCATACAGCGTAAGGGTCCCGATGCCGAGCGACGGGGCAGATTCGACGACCCGCCGCACTGTGTCGACCCCGGCTAGATGTCCCGAGGTGCGGCCCAAGCCACGGCGCGCGGCCCAGCGGCCGTTACCATCCATGATCAGCGCGACGTGCAGTGCGGCAGGGTCATGCCAAGTACTTGGCATCACAAAGTTAACAGACAAAAAAACTACTCCTCTCGCATGGCGTGAATCAGCGTCTCCATATGATCGAGGTACCGCTCGAGAGCTCGGCGGCCTTTGGCGGTCAGTTGATAGACCGTCCGTGGGACCCGTGCTTCGAACCGTTTACGGCAAGACACGTAGCCGGCATCCTCGAGCTTGCGCGCGTGAACGCTCAAGTTTCCGTCGCTGGTCTCCAACAGATCTCGAAGCTCGGTAAAGGACAATGACGGATTGACCGCCAGCGCGCTCAGGATTCCGAGACGTACGCGCTCGTAGACTAGCCGATCGAACTCGCCGGCCTTGGGATCCGCGAGATAGCCGGCGATGCCGCGCAATGTCTGTTGCTTGCGGCTTGCCTTCTTGTTTGCCATCGCCCGCTTAGCCCCCATAACGCCTCACGATCAACGCACCAAAGACGAGGTGCAAGCCACCGAAACCGATCGCCAGCAGCGGGTTCGCCCAACTGGCTGGTGCTGCCAATGCGATGAGACCCAAGACCATGAACGCGGCACCCATGATCGGCACCGATCGGACCGAGAACATGCCGCCGGTAACCACGCCAACACCGTATAGCAGCAACCATAACCCGGGAATCGGGTCCACGATTTCAGCCCGATAGAGTGCGGCGGTCAGCGCGATGGCGGCGATCACCGGTGGCGCAAGTCCGAGAAGGAAGCGTCGACCGACACCACGCGACAACCGTTCACCCTGGTGCCTGGCCTTCTGGTGCATGAAAACGCCCCCGATCGTCGCCGCCAGTAGCGCATCCAGAACCCAGAGCGGGAGCCACTGGTCGGCGAGACCGGGGGAAGAGACGAGTGCGGCCGTTGCCAGAGCCGAGACACCCATTACGATCCCACCCCAACCGGGCACAGAGGTGAAAGCGCGCGACGATTCCATCGTCTCGCGGATGTACTCGAGGTTGTCGATCGCCCTCGTGTGGAGGGCGACCGGCTCATTGGGCTCAGACCGCAGAGGCTCGGATGCCGACATGACCAGTAGCCTACCAGAATAATACTTTATTGTCAAGAACTTGATGATGCAAAGTGACTTTCTGTCCTCAGCGGACTGGGTCCTGGCCGACTCGATGCGGTTCGAAACTTGCAATTTGGGGACAATCAGATCCGACTAGGAACCGAGAAATCGTGCCCCGTGCCTGAGGATCAACGAGATTACATCGCATGGTCCGTTGCACCCAGAGCGGAATACTAATCCTCGGACAAGGGGTTGCGTACACTAAATGAAGACCAAGTATTCGATAATCGGGCTCGGCAAACTAGGCGCTAGCATGGCCGCTGGTATCGCCAGCCGTGGGTTTGAAGTGATCGGTGTAGACGTGAACGAGAATGCGGTGCGCTTGCTGAACGACGGCCACGCGCCGGCGCAGGAGACCGGGCTAGATGACCTGGTTGCAGCGAACAAAGAGCGGCTCAAGGGGACGATGAGCCATCGCGAGGCGGTACTTGGGTCGAACGTCTCGTTCGTGATCGTCCCCACGCCGAGCAATCAGGAGGGCATGACGAGCACCGTATTGCCGGGTGCGACACGCTATGGACTGCTGCCAGTACTGGAAGAAGCATCGGGGAAGAAGTGCGGTCCAGACTTTGGATTGTGCTACACGCCGGAGTTCATTGCCTTGGGAAGCGTGATCAGGGACTTCCTCAATCCGGATTTTACGCTGTTGGGGCAATTCGATGATCGCTGTGGAGAGAGGCTCGAAAAGTGCTTCGATGAGATCCTAGAGAGTCCGGCACCGTGCATGCGCATGAGTCTCGAGAATGCTGAACTGACAAAGCTGTGCGTCAATACTTACGTGACGACAAAGATCACGTTCGCCAACATGCTGGCCGAGATCTGCGAGATGATCCCGGGAGGCAACGTCGATGTGGTTTCGGACGCGCTGGGGCTCGACAAGCGAATCGGCCGGCGGTATCTCACCGGGGCACTGAGTCGAAACTGGCGGGTAAGTTCAACCCCGGAGACACCGTCGCCATTCTGGGTCTGTCGTACAAGCCGTGGTCTCATATCGTAGAGGAGTCCCAGGCTGTTTATTTGGCCAAAGAGCTGTCGTCTGCAGGCGCACGCGTGGTTGGCTACGACCCGTTAGCGAACGACATGGCCCGTTCCGAGCTTCGCGACAAGGCGGTAATCGTTGATTCGATCGAAGACTGCGTTGCCGATGCCGACTGCATTCTGGTGTGCAATCCAGATCCAGAATTCAAGGCTCTGACGCCTGAGATGGCGCTGGGCGATAAGGGATCGGTCACGGTGGTCGACTTCTGGCGTTTCCTGAGATCGTCGCTCGAGGGTCATCCCGGTATCGATTACCGGGCGTACGGGACCAGCATCGACGACGATGCCAACGCCGAGGCGATGAAGGAGCTGTGGGGCGAGGGCGGCAACGCCTAGGTGCGGTTTTGAGCCAGCAAGAGAGCCCCATGATCACGATCGTAACGCCCACCTACAACAGCGTTCGTACGGTGCGGGATACGATCGAGAGTGTGCTGACGCAGGACTACCCAAACCTCGAGCATATCGTGATGGATGGCGGGTCCACAGACGGTACCCTCGATATTTTGGCAGACTATCCGCATCTCACGTGGGAATCCGAGAAGGACGAGGGACACTACCACGCAATGCAAAAGGGCGCCGAGCTGGCGACCGGGGACGTGCTCGCGATCCTCAACTCGGACGATTGTTACCGACCTGGAACACTTCACAAGGTCGCCGCTGCCTTTGATGCCCACCCCGAGTGGGACGCTCTTTTTGGTGACATTCGGTTCGTCGATTCGGACGGAAATGAGATCTATCGACGGGAAGAAGCCAAGTACGACTATGATGTTCTCCGTTTCGGGGTCAATATCGTGAGCGACCAGACGCTGTTCTATCGACAAGAGACGTTTCATCGGGTCGGTGGATTGCGGTACGAGAAGTTCCGCAACTGTTGCGATTACGATATGGTCCTGCGCTTGGGCAAAAACGGCTTCAGGGTCGGTCACGTCAACGCAATCTTCACTAACTACCGAGTTCATGAGTTCGGACAGACTGCCGATAAGCGAATCGCCGAGAACATGCGCAGAGAAGTGAGACTTATAAGAGATGAACATGGAGTGCCGCACGGGTTTCCGTATTACATCCTGATGGTTAGCCACAAGATCAAGCGGCAGTTGCAGAAGCTCTTCCTGCGGGGCAAGGTCGATCTCGTTTCGGGTCGCTGGAAACTCCGAAAGCACATGCGAGACCAAACGACGTTCTCTTCCAACGTGGGTCTTGACGAGCTGTAGGTCACGGCGCGTACGTTCAACGCGCCACACGGGTATGGGCGCATAGCTCAGGGGTTCAGAGCACCTGCCTTACAAGCAGGGGGTCCGTGGTTCGAATCCACGTGCGCCCACCAGTAATAAGCACAAGCAGAACATGCGGTTGGGGAAAATCGGCAGAAACGCCGGAGTAGGGGGGTGTGCTAGTAAGTGTGCAGCATCGCGTCGGCGGTCGGATTCATCGCCCTCGCCGGTGTAGCAACCGAGATCGGCGTCGTGATGCTCGTCTATCTAGATGAAGCACACGAGCGACATCGCCGTGACGGGCGTCTGCGGGATACGGCCGACGTCATCGATGCCGTGCAGGAGGGAGCGGGGGAGCGGGTGAGGCCGGTCATGATGACGGTCGTCGCCGATATAGGCGGTCTGTTGCCGATTCTCTGGGGCCACGGCACGGGCGCCAGCGTGATGCAGCGCATCGCCGCACCTATGGTGGGTGGAATGTTGTCCGCCACCGTGCTGGTGCTGCTCGTGGTTCCGACGCTTTACTCCGTCTGGAAGGAGCGACAGTTGCGAGGATCGATGGGGGTTGGCGCGCCCTCATCGTCAACTGAAGGGGTGTAACGAATGAGTAGCCAGCACATGGGACACGGGATGGCAGGGCATGCCGCGGTCAATGCGCGAGCGTTGAGAGTCTCCGCGTGGCTTACCGGGGTCTACTTCGTCGTCGAGCTGCTGATCGGCCTGTATACCGGGTCGGTGGCCGTTATTTCCGACGCCATGCACACGTTCTCGGCCGTTGGAGGAGTGGTGCTGGCGATCGTCGCGGCTCGGATCGCCAGACGCCCGGCCGACGAGCGCCGCACGTTCGGATCGTTCCGGGCGGAGATCATCGGTGCGCTCCTGAACGGCGTCTTTCTGTTCGTGATGGCGATTGTCGTACTCGTAATGGGATACCTGCGCCTACGGGCGCCGATACACCTGCCAACCACTCCGATGCTCTTCGCTGCCGCGGGCGGCATCATCACGGAGTTGATCTCGATCCGACTCCTCTACGCGGGCCAGAAAGGGGATCTCAACATCAAGGGGGCTTTCTGGCACATCGTCCAGACGTTCGTGGGCAGTATTCTGATCATCGTGGCCGCGCTCGTGATCCGGCTGACCGGGTTTCTGTCGATCGACCCGCTTCTCGGTATGGCGTTCGGTCTTGTGCTCCTGTATGCGTCCTGGGGGATCATGCGTGACGCCGTAGGAATCCTCATGGAAGGCGTGCCTCCTGATCTCGAGGTGCGGAGCGTAGTCGATCGGCTCAAAGAGCTGAGCAAAGTCGACGACGTTCATCACGTCCACGCGTGGATCCTGACGTCCAACAAGACGGTTTTCTCAGCGCACCTCAGGACCGACGACATCGCTGCGGCTCCGGATGTGCTCGATGCCGCCCACGATCTGTTGCGACGGGAGTTCGGATTCCATTTGTCCACGCTGCAGGTAGAGACGAGATGCCTTGACGAAGATCACGCGAGGGATCTCGACTTTCTCAGACGGGGGGAGTGACGGACGGAGAATCGTCTCCCCTGACCGCGCTTGACATGCAGGAGGTCACGGGTTCGAATCCAGTGCCGCCCGCCATAACAATCAGCAAGGTCTTGCCACGACGATGCTAAGCGGCGAAGTGGTGGGGACGATCTCCTCGACCGCAAAGCCAGCCTGATGCAGCAAGTCGCGAAATTCGGCCGCCGTACGTTCCTGCCCTGCGGCCATCACCATCATGTTCAAGTCCATCCACTTGCCCATGTCGAATTCGGGCGTCTCCGGGATCACCGACTCCACTACCATGAGCCGAGCGTCTGGTTTCGCGACCTTTCGCACGTTGCTCAGAAGGGCGATCGATTCCTCATCCGACCAATCGTGAAGAATCCAGCGCATCACGTAGGCATCAGCTTGGACGGAAACTTCCTCAAAAAAATCTCCGCCGACACGCTCGACCCGACCATCCTCCGGCGCGTGCGCAACGACCGCCGGCAGATCAAAAAGAATGCCCTGGCAAGAAGGATGCGAGTCTAGGATGCTCAACAGTTGCGATCCTATTCCACCCCCGAGATCGGCGATCACAGGGTATCGGCTCCAATCGAAGGCCTCAGCCACTGCCGGACTGATCGAGGCACTCAGGTCCCGCATCGCCTCGTTGAAAATCGTGTAGGTCTGAGGCTTCGATTGCATGTGCTCCCAAATGCTCTGGCCCGTCACCTGATCGAAGCCTGGACGACCATTTTTCAGGGACAGCATCAATCCTCGCCACCCCTCGAATACCGGAGCTCCGGCACAGAGCGTAATTCGAATCCAAGCCCAATTTGAGCCCGGCAGTCTGCGACGGAGACATTCACTCGCGGGTGTGTTGCCGAATACTCCGGGCGATGTCTGAGTGAATATCCCGGTGCTCTCCAGGGCCCGCAGCATCCGAAACAGGCTCGGTCCGTGGGTATCGGTGCGTTCCGCAAGAACGTCAATGTGTAACGGGCCATCGGCCAGCACATCGGCAAGTTCGAGTTGTGCTGCCGCACCGACGCAGCAACTCTGCCAGTGATTGTTGACGAGCCCTAGAATTTGCTCTTCAGGCGTAGCTGCGCTCATCGTCCAATTCCTTCCCTTGTTATGGTACCGCAGACATGTCGCCGCACGCCGTTTCCCGCGCCGTTTCCCCCGAGGCGGCTCATTTCGCGACCGCGTTTGGGGCTGGGGCGGAGAGCGCTGGGAGCTTGGCATCGATCTCCGGACGTGCGGACTCGAGCCACGGGGGAAGGACGAGTTTCTCGCCAAGGTGAGCGAGCTCCTCGTCGGCGGTGAAGCCCGGCCCTTCGGTGGCGAGCTCGAAGAGAACGCCACCCGGTTCCTTGAAGTAGACGGAGTGGAACCAGAAGCGGTCGATCACCGGAGTCGGTGTCACGTGCTTCTCAACCTGGGAGCGGACGTCGAGTAGCTCGGCGTCGTCCTCGACTTGGAAAGCGAGGTGATGAATCGATCCGACTCCCCAGGCTCCACGCCGGTCCATCGGGGCTTCGGTGAGGTCGAGCCACTTCCCGGAGCAACCGTCGTCGAGCACCCAACGCTCCCAGCCATGCTCGGATGCCTGTCGCCGGAACCCCAGGGCTTTCTCGAGAAAGCTCGTCGTGCCGCGTAGATCCCGCTCGCGCAGCCGGGCCCCGTCGAGGCCGCGGATCTGACGCTCGGGCGTGACCTCGCTCTCTTCCCACGGAGTGAACGATCGACGGACGGCGGACTCGCTTTCGACGAGGGCGACGTGCATGCCGTGTGGATCCTGGAAGGGCAAGGTCCGCTCGCCGAAACGAGCGGTGACCTCGCCGACCGGAACTCCATAATGCTCGAGCCTCGCGAACCAGTAATCCAGTGTGCCGGGCGGCACCGCGAGAGAAACCTCCGGCGCTGTGCCGTGACCGCGACGTGGCGGTGCGAGTTGTGGCCATGGGAAGAATGTCAGGTCCGTCCCCGGGCGCCCTTCGGCGTCGGCGTAGAAGAGGTGATATGTGCCGGGATCGTCCTGGTTGACGCTCTTCTTGACCAGGCGCATACCGAGCACGCCGGCGTAGAAATCGAGATTCTCCTGCGCCGGGCCCGAGATGGCGGTGACGTGGTGGAGCCCGTGAACGCTCTTTATAGTTGTCCTTCCGGTTCGACGTTGGCCGACGGTGCCCGTTTCGGGAGCTTACTCGTTACTGCTGGCGAGTGCGAAATAGCTCGTCATGAGGCTCCGGGCTATTGAAGCAGCCGGGCTCAAGGTAGACGTTCAATTTGAGCAGTACGCTGGCGACGGCAACGCGTCCTCATGGATAGGATCCGCGCCACTTGACGGGATAGTCCTCCTTACTATGGCTGCGATCACGCTATCAATAAGCGGCTATCGCGGTGGGAGTGGCTAGTCCCGGGCGCCCTGCCTTCTTTCGTTGCTGTGTGAGCGAGCAGATCCCACCAGTGCCAACAACAGTGACAAAATGCTTGGTTGGGCTTAGGGCTAGGCGTCGAAACAGACGTGCACTTTGTTGCCAGCTGGCGTCAGCGATTGCCAGTTGACGGTCGCCCGCTGCTTGACATGCAGGAGGTCACTGGTTCGAATCCAGTGCCGCCCACCATATCTAACTACGAGAGAAGCAAGTGATTGGGTTGTTGCGGTCCATTCGTTTGACCGCCCAACGCGTCTTGTGGTAGGCTCGATGAGAAAGAGAACAAACTTCTCTCTGGCGAGTGGTCAAAGGAGGCTGGGTGTTTGACCCCGACGAGTTGAGGCCGAGGACAAGGCAGAGCGATTGAGCATCGTTCCCGGGGCGGGAGTCAGCGAGGAGCTGCGTAGGAAACGCAAGCCGGCGCGAATTGTAGCAGCTTTGCTTGTTGGCGGGTTGGGGCTGACTCCGGCTTCGGGTGTCGCACAAACCCCGGCGGAAGGCGAACGCGTTGTCATCGAGAGCGCCGGATGGGAGCTCGTGGGCGATCTCGTACTTCCCAATTCGGCGGAGCCGCTTCCCGCCGTTCTGCTGCTCAACCAGGCGGCCGGCAACCGCACTGCCTACGCCAAGCTGGCGCAGCATTTGGCCGATCGCGGGATGGCGTCACTTCGTCTCGACCTCCGCGGGCACGGTGAAAGCACGAACCTGGGGCGTTTCGTGCCGGGCGATAGTCTCACGGCGTCGTTTATCTGGGATTCAGAGGCGGACGTCATCGCGGCTCGCCGATATCTCGCATCCCTCGAAGCGATCGACGGGGAGCGGATCGCGATCGTCGGGGCCAGTTACAGCGGAGAGGAAATGGCAGAGGCGGGTCGGTTGACCACGTTCGCTCGAGCTTATGTGGCCTTGTCGCCTGGATCTTTTAGCGACGAGTCGATCGTGGGAATCGACACGAGCGGTATCCCCTGGCTCTTCATCGCATCTCGGGAAG
>JBDHIC010000019.1:0-17274 GCA_039589035.1 Gemmatimonadota bacterium
GCCGGATGTTGCTCAGCGTGCCCTCGGCCTCTTGCAGCGTCGCTCCGGCAGCCGTCTCACTGACCTCAAGCGGTCGTACCTCGATCGTCTCGAGATCGAAAGCGCGTCGGGTCAGTTCGATGTTACGGGCGATGTAAGTGGCTTCTTTGCCGATCTCGTTGGGCTCGACCTCAAACTGCTGGATTGCACCGGGATACAGACCCTTGAAGACCACCATCCCGAGTATCAGCGCGCCGGCAGCGGTGAGCGTGAGCAGGTAGCGGCGGCGGAAAAGGTCATAAGCGGCCATGCCGAACGCCGCCAAGGCCAACACGGCCAGCACCCTGTAACCGAGCACCTGAGCGTGGGCATCAGTGTACGAAGCGCCGTAGACCACGCCCCGGTCGGAGTACACCAGCTCGTACAAATCCAACCGGAAACCCCACGCCAATACGAGAAAGAGGAGTGCCATGATCGCTAGCAAATGACGCAGTGGGGTGTCCTTTAGGCGGACTCGATTGTCGTCGATCTCGAGCCCACCACTGGTGATGTATACGATCGCGAGGATTATGAACGCGGCGATAACCAACAGGAACGCCATGTTCTGAGCCATACGATAAACCGGTAGCGCAAAGATGTAGAAGCCGATGTCGCGACCAAACATCGGCTCTACTTGGCCGAACGGTTGCTGATGGAAGTAGGCCAGAACGTCCAACCACGTTGTCCCCGCCGCAGCGCTGAACAGAAACGCCAGGAACGCGGCTCCAGCCATCGCGGTCAAGTTCAAGTACCGCGCCGGAACCTCTTCATGAATCTCGATGTTCGAGATCCGACGTCGGATCGAACCAAAGGAAGCCGCCGCTATTCGCAAGTTGATGAAGAAGAAGGCGAACATGACCACCGCGACCACAACCCGTAGCAGCAGTCGCGTCTTGAGCCCGGTCCAGAACACGCTCTTGAAGCCAAGCGCGTCAAACCACAACAGATCCACGGAAGCGTTGACGATCGATCCTAGGAAGAACAGTACGAGGACTACCGTCACCGCGATGATCGTCAGACTGTGGCGTCTCAGCCTCGCCATGGCACCTTGGGTATTAGAAGCTCTCAACAGGGCCCAACCGTTTGGGAATCCGACGCGCACACCGTCGATGTCGACCGTCTCGTACCGTGACCCGAAGTGATCCGTGGCCGCAGAGACAATCTCCCACTTCTGCTCTTCGGTCGTGTGGATCCGTATCTCCGGCGTCGAAGCGTACGCGTTCAACTCGTCGACCATCGCTCCGAGCGATCGTTCACTCTTGGCGATGATCTCGCATAGCCGACAAGCTGCGTAAATAGCGTCATCAAAACCGTAGTAATCATGGAAGAAGAACAGATGTCCGCTCATTTCCCCACCAAACGGGATCCCGTCGGCGTGCATCTTCTTCTTGGCCAGGCTGTGGCCGGTCTTCCACATCACGGGCACGCCCCCGTGCGCGATGATGTCCTCCTCCAAAGCGCGTGACGACTTGACGTCAAACAGGATTCGCTCGCCCGGTGTCATAACCAGTTGATCGCGGGCGAAGATCGCCGTCAATTGATCGCCTCTGATCGTTCGCCCATTCTCGTCGACCGCCCCGATCCGGTCACAGTCACCGTCCAACCCGATACCCAGCTCGGCGTCAGTCGACGCGGTGCGGGACTTGAGATCGGCGATGAAAGCATCGACGGTGGGGTCGGGATGGTGATTGGGGAAGGTCCCGTCGACCGTGCAGTACATGCAGTCGACTCTGGCGCCCACTCGTTCCAACAGCTCAGCGGCAAACAACGCGCCGGTGGCGTTGGCTGGATCGAGTACAACGTCGACCGGGCGAGCGAGCGATACTTTGGACGCGACCATGTCGCAGTACTCATCGGTGACTGGTCGCTCTGTGACCGACCCGGCTCCCGTTTCGTAGTCATCGGTTTCGATGAGCTGATAGACCGATTGGATCTCGGACCCCGACAGCGGCAGCTCGCGGTAACCGAGCTTGAAACCGTTGTACTCCGGCGGGTTGTGACTGCCGGTAATCATGACGCCCCCGTCCGTTTCCAGACGATGACCGGCGAAGTACAGCACGGGCGTCGGTACGATACCGATGTCGAGGACGTCGGCCCCGGTCGAGACCATTCCAGCCGCCATCGCGTCTCGCAACGAGTCCGACGACGGCCGGACATCGCGGCCCAGCGCGACAACGGGCGAGTCGAGCCCGCGCTGTCGCCTGAGGTGGGTCACGAACCCACGGCCAATCGCTTCGACGACGTCGACCGCAAGATCCTCATCGACTACGCCGCGGATGTCGTACTCGCGAAAAATGTGGGCTGGTGGTTGCACCGGGATCGACTCCTGAGTTGACCGGAAAATGGATGGACGAAGCGGAGGGAAGGTACTCTGGGCTTGGGAGGGTTGGCGAGGCGGCGGGGTTCCCCCCACCGCCTCCCGGTCTCAATGTGTTCCTACCGCGGCAACGTCTCCGCGATCGGGAGCGGCCACGCTTCGACGATGGCATCGCCAGGGCGATCGAGCGGCAGCTCGTCGAGCCTGCCGTAGCGCCGCATGTCGATCCACCGGTGACCGCCCTCGAACAAGAGCGAGTACCGCTTCTGGTCGAGCAGCTCGTCGAGCGCGTTGCTGGCGTCGATGTCACCTCGGGAGTCCAGGCCACCCGAGTTGACGCGGATGAAGTTGATGTCGTCAGCCGCGGGCCCGATGTTGCCGAGCCCGATGTTGGCCTCGGCCCGCAACAGGATCAATTCCTCGTTGCGGATGATCGGCACCGGCGTCGACGGCGACGACCACAACGGCTGGAACTGGAGGTCAGACTCCAGATCCTGGAGTCGCTTGACCGCTACCTCGTTTGTCTTGTCGAGGAAGCGTTGGTCGAGCGCGCCGCCGGGTTGCATCTCGGCGTCGGCCTCGACCGCCGGGTGGACGAACAGGTTGGCATCAACCAGACCGTTGGTCTGGTCCCCCGACCCTGTCAGAAAGGTGTGATAGACACCCAAGTCGAGCGGTGCCGCCCTACTCACGAACGACTCGCCGAGCGCGGTCAACGCAGCTCCATAGTTCATCCGGTACACCTCGACCCGCGCCAGCAGCGCCCGGTTGAACTGCAAGAACGAGCCTGGTGTGTCGAACCCGTCGAAGCCCGGGCTCAGCGGAAACGGGAACGCATCCCCGCCCGCCTGCAAGTGGCCACGCGCGCCGTTCGTATCGCGAGAGTTGATAACCAGCAACAGATCGTGCGCTTGCATCGTCTTGGCGAACCCGCGGGTGGCTTCCTTCTCAGCCGGTGTCATCCCTTCCGGTGGTGCATCCGACAGCGGGTCAAGCGCATTCAATACGATGTTGCTCGACCGGATGTTGGCGTACCGCTCGGTCCACATCGCGCCACCCAACGCGCGAGCCCCGGGGTCGAGCGTGTTGGTGAGCAGCTGAGTGACGAACCGGGCGTCGTCGCCGCGGAGGTTGTACGCCTCGCGTCCTACGACGCCGGTATGCGAAACGTAACCGTTGAACTCCGAGATCCCGTCGCGCGCTCCGATCAACAGACCGGTCGCCGCCGCTGCCACGGCGGCCCGCGACGGTGCGCCCTCTAGCTGGTCCACACCGGGGTTGTTGAAGTCGGGCGCGGTAAGGTTGGTGCACGCGCTCGCGATGGTGATCGAGACGACCGCCAGGAGCGCCAGAATGCGATTCGCTTGCTTCATCGTTCGCTCCTCCATCGCTAAAAGCCCAGGTTCGGCTGATTCCCGAAGTTGCTGACCTCGGGGTCGAGGCCGGTGTAGTCGGTGAACGTCAGCAGGTCGCGTCCGCTGAAGCTGAGTCGCGCGCGCTGCGCCCATGGCCACCAGGTCTGCACCCAGTCGATCGGCACCTCATACGACACCCGCAACTCGCGCAGTTTTACAAAACCCGCGTCCTCGATGTAGGCCGGACGGGTGGCGGCCAAGCGGTCCGCACCGTTGGCCTCGAAGTCGTTCGTCGTCTGACCGAGATCCGATAAGAACGCTGTCAGATTCAGGACGTCTGCTCCTGGAGCCCAGTCAAACAGCGTGTAGAAGCTCCAATCACCCCACGATACATCGTTGCTGAACGACATCTTGAAGTCGGGGTTGGTGTCACCGACGATCTCCAGCTCCCCGTCGACGAGCCCAACCCACTTCGTCGGATCCTGGCCCTCGGCGATCTGGAAGTCCCCGAGACCGGCACCGAACACCGCGTTCAATACGAAGTCTGGCACCGGCAGCTCGGTGATCTCGGCGCTGTCGGTCGAGAACAGCGTCCGGGACACCCACAGGACGTCATTGGTCCGGATCGGTGTTACGCCGAACGCGAGCTCGAAACCGCGGACGCGGAGCTCGCCGCCGTTGAAGAACTGTGACGTGAACCCCGACGACGGTGCGATCTGTCGCTCGAGCAACAAGTCGGTGATGTTCTGTTGATAAAAGGTCGCGTCGAGAACGCCGTTCCCGTTGAACAGGTTCATGTCGACCCCGAACTCGATCTCCCGCGTCCGCTCGGGCTGAATGTTGGGGTCGCCGACCTGGGGGTTGACCGTCAGCCCCGCGTTGCCGGCGATGTTCTGGGTCGCGTTCAAAGTGATGAACTTCTGACCGAACAACGGCTGATTACCCGACTCGCCGTACGCGATGCGGAGCTTGATCTCGTCGATGGCGTCGCTGACCTCCGGAAAACGGAGTGATGCCGACGCCTTCGGGTACCAGAAGATCTCTTCGTCATCACCGTTGGCGCTCGACTGCTCACCGCGGATGGCGCCGGTTAGCGTCAACCGCTCGTCGAGCAAGAGCAACTCTTCCTGACCGTAGAACCCGAAGTCCTTGACCAGCTCACGCCGCTCATCGACCTGGATGCTTGTTCCCGAGCTCACGTTGGGCTGACCCGCGATCAGGTTTTGGGCCACGATCCGGGCGATGTTGAGGTCTCGCTCCTCGTACTGGAAACCACCCGACGTCCGCGATGTGTACGAGCCCGGACTGTGCGTGTAAATGAGGTTCATGCTCGAGTTGAGGTTCAAGTTGTCGCTGTCCGAGACAAGCGACGTGCCCGGCTGCCCATCGGCCGGCTCGAAGAACAGCTCCGGCGGGAAGAGCAAGTCGTTCTTCTGGCGGAACCAGTCGACGCCACCGCTGGCCAAGAGCTGAAGCGCGTCCTCGTCCTGCCGCCAGATGTCCCAACCAAGGTCAACAGCGCCGAGAATGCGCCACACATCCTCTTCGTTCTCGGCCAGCGTGAACGTCTGGAGCGGATTGGTGCCACCGCCAAACGGAGGCTCGGGGAACGACCCGTCCGCCCGCTGTGAAAGATCGAAGAACCGCGGAATGAACGGCAGCGCAAAGTACGGTGTCACTAGAAAGTTGTCGTTGTTGAAAAAACCGCGCTGCGCGAGGCTGTGGATCACCGACGTGTTGACACCGACTATCATCCGCGAGCCGAGCTGTTGCTCGACGTTGACTCGCATCGACTGCAGCTCGTAGCCGGTGTTGATGACGACGCCTTCATTGTTCTTGATCGCGCCCGACGCGTAGTACGTCGTGTTGTCGTCGCCGCCACTGACGCTGATGATCGTCTCCGAGGAGAGATCGTGCTGACCCGCCAGCTGTTCCTCGTGATCGAAGACCTGGCCGGCGAGAAACGGCTCTCGTGCAAGCTCACCAAACACCTCGACCACTTCTTCGACCGTATTGTTGCTAAACGTCCGGTACTCCAGCTTCTCGGAGAGATCGAACACGCCAAACCGTTGGGTAATGTCGACCCGTGGCGGACCCGGCCGGCCGCGCTTGGTCGTGATGATCACCACCCCGTTGGACGCCTTCGAACCGTAGATAGCCGACGCCGACGCGCCCTTCAGGATCTCGATCGACTCGATGTCCTCGGGCGGGATGTCGGAGATTCGGTTGACTTGGTCCTGCTGCAAGACCGAGGGGTTCGATCCGCCGCTCGATTGCAGCACCACATCCTGGTTGTTTACGACCGCCGCGTTGGAGACGATGATGCCGTCGACAACGTAAAGCGGCTCGGATGCGGCGTTGATCGACGAGACGCCCCGCAGGTTCACCTGAATGCCGCCACCGGGCGCACCGGAGTTCTTCTGGATGTCGGCTCCGGCGACCTTCCCCTGGATCTGCTTCTCGACCGACTGAGCCGGAACACGCTCGATCTCGGCTGCGTTTACCGTCGCCACCGAGTTGGCCGCGTTGCGGCGCGCTAAAGACGTAGCTCGACCGGTGACGATGATCTCGTCGGCCTTCAGGTAGTCGGTCGTCATCGCGATCTCGATCTCGTCCTGGCTCGCCGGCACCGGGATGTCCAGGGTTCTATGCCCGAGACTCTGGAGCCGCAGCGTCACCGTTCCGTCTGGGACGCCGGTCAGCACAAACCGGCCATCGCCTTCTGCCACCGTCCCTATCGTCGTCCCGACGACCCCGATCAGAACAAGCGGGACCGGGTCCCGCGTGTCGCGATCAACGACAGTACCTGATATCGTGCGCTGGGCGATCAGGTTGGCGGGCGCCAACAAGGCGAGGAACAACATCGAGAGAAAGGCGAGGTGCGAACGAAGTAGCCGTTCCATGGACACCTCCTGCTTCATCAGTGATCTTGGCCTTGGAAAAAGGATCTCTATGATACCACGTTTTCGCTCTGAGGTGAAACCCCCCACATGGGCGGCGCTCGCCTGGCTCGTGTTGCTCGCTTGCGCGACCACCGAACAAGCGTCCACGCAGGAGGCCAGCCAACCCCTCTCATCGGCGGTGATCGTCAACCACAGCCGGCTGGACGTCCGGGTCTACGTCACCGGGGATGGCACCCGCGACCTGCTCGGATTCGTGACGGCGGGCAGCATACAGCGCTTTACGATCGAACCTGATATCGTCCGCGCCGTATGGCTAACGTTGACCGCCGACCCCGTTGGCTCGACGGAGGTGATCGAGACCGATTCTTTCCAGTTACGACCCGGCGACGTCGTCGAGTGGACGATACGAACGCGAACCGAGAACTCGAGCTTTGTCATCTACTAGCCCGACCGCGTTGCAGCGCGCTCTCCTCGACTGGTACGACCGCCATCGCCGACCGTTGCCATGGCGCGATGACAACGATCCGTATCGAGTGCTGGTCTCTGAGGTAATGCTCCAGCAGACGCGGGTGGAAACCGTCGGCCCCTACTTCGAGCGTTGGACAGCCCGCTTCCCGACTGTCGAAGCGCTCGCGGAATCCGACCAGGAAGAAGTGCTCGGGCTGTGGAGCGGGCTCGGCTACTACTCGCGGGCCCGCAATCTCCATCGAACGGCGATGATCGTGTGCGATCGGCATGACGGCCGGATCCCCGACACCGCGGAAGCGCTGCGCGAGCTTCCCGGGATCGGCGAGTACACGGCCGGTGCGGTGACCTCGATCGCCTTCGGGCGGTGCGAGCCGGCAGTCGATGGCAACGCGCGACGCGTTCTCTCGCGGCTCTTCGACCTCGAAGCGCCAACTCCGAGCGAGTTCCGGCAACGCGCCGGTCAACTCGTCGCCAACGACCGACCCGGGGACTTCAATCAGGCGTTGATGGAACTCGGGGCGCGTGTTTGTCGCCCTCGTTCCCCGGACTGCCAGAGCTGCCCCTTGCAGGCGCTGTGTCTATCCCACGCTCGGGGCACGGTCGATCGGCGACCGGCGCCGCGACCGCGGACCGCGACCCCGACGTACACGATCGGAACCGCGGTCATCGTCTCAGCGACCGACCGCACATTATTGACTCGCCGACCCGAGAACGGACTGTTGGGGGGGATGTGGGAGTACCCGGGACTCGAAACCAGCGACGGCGAGGATCCGATCGACGCCGCCGGTCGGGCGGTTCGAAAGTTGTTGGGCGACGTCGCGCTTGAGAGTTGGCCTGATGGCGGCAGGCCGACCGACGAACTCGCAGAGATTCCTCACGTGTTCTCCCATTGCCGCCATCGCTACCACGCGTTTGTATTCCACATCGACGGCGAGCCCGTCCCGGACTTGTCGAGTGGCAACTGGACGGAGGCGCGCTGGTGCTCGACCGAAGCCTTGGCCGAGCTACCGCTGTCTGCGGCCCAGAGAAAACTCGCAAACATCGCTGCGGTTCCATGCTGACCGTCGTCCCATCGCGCCGCGCGGCCAATCAAACGATCGATCGCCGTCTGGCCGAGCGTGAACCGTTTTCCGGTTTTGCGTCCCGAAGCACGTGGACATACGAAACCACCACACTGCGAGAGCTGACCGCACGGGCGTACCGCGACCACCCGAGCCCTGGTCGATTGCTCCAACCCCCCGCGCCGAGATTCCTTTTGGCCGAGATCCTAGAGCAACTCGAGCCCGAGGTGCGGTCGCTCTTCGGTCCTGGCATCGGCTTGGCCGGCACCGCTCGCACGGTCGAAGCCGCGATCGCAGAAATCCGCCAGGCGGGTTTGTCAGCGCGCGACTTGGCGCAGGCCACGCGCGGTAGGCGACGCCTCAAGGCACTGGCGTGCGTCCTCGATGCTTACGAACGGCGGCTAGCTGCCAACGATTGGTGGGACGAAGCAGACGTACTGGTTGCCGCCGCCGATCGAATCAGCTCCGGTGAGTGGTCGCCCCAGGAGCTCGACCACCTCGAAGTCTGCGGCGTGTACGATGTCACCCGCCTTCAGGGACGACTGCTGATCGAGCTCGCGCGACGCGCAGCACAGACGACGATCACCGTTCCGTTCGATCCACATCACGAGCGTTTGTGCGCTTACGCATTTCGGTACATCAAGATGTGGGAGGGCGTGGTTGATCCCGGATTGGCGATCGACATCGAGTACCTCGATGGCGATCAGCACGACTCCGGTTTGCCAGTCGTGTACCGGGCCGCAGACCCGGCTGACGAAGCGGCTCGGGTCGCCGAGTGGGTCCGTGAGCGCGCCGAGGCTGGATGTGCGCTCGAAGAGATCGGCGTCGTCACTGCGGGTGGCGATCGCACGTACGCGCTGCTCGCCCGTGAGCTCGACCGGATAGGCGTGCGCCACCACGCGCGCCGCGCCGTGCGCTTGGCCGAAACCCCGCTGTTCGGTGCCACACTGATGGTGTTCCGCCTGCTTGATGAAGGGTTCAAACGCGAACACCTCCAGGCGTGGGTATCGACCGCGCTGACATCGCGGCTCGACGCCAGCCTGCTCGGCCCACCGCTTGGAGCCGGGCCACCGGCCTCGGACTCGCCGGCGATCTGGAAACGCACGCTGGCCGGTATTCAGAGCCCGGCCGCGGCAGCGTTCAACACTGCCGTCGATCAACTCCACGAGCTAGCGACTCGAGAGCACGCGCCAGCCGCGTTCTGGCGAAAGTACGAGCACATCCTGGACGTCGTGGGTCTCAGCGACACAAACGTGATTCCGACTCGGGATCGCGATCGATGGGAAGAGACGATCGATCAAGTCCGGCAGTCGCTTACGATGCTCGGTCGTTGGCACGCACCGGCCGTCGGATGGCGCACCCATCGGCGCCACTTGCTTGAATCGCTTTCCCGTAGGTCCGCCCCGATCGGGACGGCCAGCCGTGGGGTCGCGGTGTTGACCCCACTCGATGCTCGGGCGCTCGTCTTTCACCACACCGCTGTCATGGGTCTGGGCGAAGGCGCGTACGCTAGCCAACGGCCGGCGACGGCGGTCTTCGGGGATGCCGAACGGGAGTCGCTGAACGAGCAGATCGGCGAACGCGTTTTCCGCACCGCGACCGACGAGGCGCGCGAAGCGATGCTGTTACTCACTGAGCGCGTCGGTGTCACTTCCGGTGACGTGATGCTGAGCTACGCCGGTCAGGACGATGATGGAAACCCGCAGCTACCGGCGTATGCGCTCACCGTGATCGAGGACGAGCTTGAGCTCGAGCCGGCGATGCCGAGCGAGAGACATGCGGTCGGCACTTGGCGGCGCGTCCGATCTTCCAATTTCATCGTTCGCAGCCAAGCGCTGGAACGCCAGCGCGCGGTTTACTTCTCGCACGCCGCCGATCGGCGACGAGGTCGGGGGAACGGTTTTGACGGCCAGCTATCACCGAAGACAACCGCCGAGCTGGCGGCCGAGCTGAGCGACGGCCGTTTGACGCATTGGTCGGCTAGTCGGCTCGAGAGCTGGCGCCAGTGTCCGCATCAGTTTTTCATGCGCCACGTCCTGCGGTTGTACGAGCCCGACGAACAACCGCTCGAGGCCGAGCCGACCGCTCTCGGCACCGTTGCGCACGACGCCTTGCGGCGGCTCTATGAGGAGAGTCCCGGGTTACAGAGTCCCAGTCGTGATTCTATCGCTGCCGCGGTCGAGGAAGCCGGCGCGTCGCTCCCAGCGCGGGAGCTCGGAGACCCAGCGATCTGGAATGTGCTATCTGAACGGGTGACCGCGGTCTTGGTCCGCTACTTCGAACACCTGAAGGAGAAGGACCCGCAGGTTGGTCGCGTTCCGGTCGCGTTCGAGTTGTCGTTCGGGCGCCCGGACGACGAGCTCCCGCCCGTCCTCGTTCCGACGTCGACCGAGACGGTGAAGCTATCCGGACGCCTCGATCGGCTCGATCGCCACCCGGCACGTGGGACCCTGAGCGTAGTCGATTACAAGTACAGTCTCGCGAGGCCGCATCACAAACGCGCCGTCGATCCGGCCGAGTGCGGTATCAACCAGTTCCAGCTGTACGTCTACTTCCTCGGGGCGCTGGCCTGGGCCGAAGCCAACAAGGTGGCACCCACTCCGACCGTGACCGGCACTATCCACTGCCTCCGCGAACCTAAAGTGCTCGATGAGATGGTCGCTCCTAACCCATCTGAAATCAATGAGATGATTGGCGGCACAATCGACGCCGCTGTGGTCGGCAGCTACGATCCATCGCCGGCGGATTTCACTCGCTGCAAATGGTGCGATTACCGTCGCGCCTGCCGGATCGCAACCTCGAGACCCACCTACGTTGGTCTCGACCCGACCAAGGGCGACGCCGAATGAGCAACCAACTCGAGCTGTCGCTCGCCGAGCGAGTCGGAATCGACGATGTCACCGACGCCACCACTCGATCACCCGACGAGCGCGAGCTGTCCCCCGAGCAGCTCGCCGTCGTGCAGTTCGAGGACGATCTGGTCGTGACCGCCGGCGCGGGGTCGGGCAAGACCCGCACGCTGGTAGAGCTGTACGCCAACCTCGTCGAATCGCCGGAGTCGATCCCGATCGCGGACGACGACTTCGGCCCGGAGCGGATCCTTTGCCTCACGTTTACTGAGCGTGCCGCACGTGAGATAAAGGAGCGCATCCGCGAGGTGATCTCCGATCCGGAGGATCGTCGACAACTCGAGACCGCTCCCATCTCCACGTTTCACGCCTTCTGCGCCGGCGTTCTGCGTCGCCATCCGCTGGAGGCCAACATCGATCCGGGGTTCTCGGTCCTGTCCGACGATGTCGCCCAGGAACTGCTCATGCGGGTTGCGGTCGAGACCCTGCACCGCGGGGTCAAGGGCGGCGATCTCGCGGCGCGGCAAGCAGTGAAACAGCTAGGGCTAGCCCGGGCTGGCGAGCGACTGGCTGACCTCGTGCAAGCGATTCGAACGGCGGGGTGGGAGCTGCGCCAACCGATCGTGCGGTTCGAAGAACAACTAGAACGGATCGCTGCAGCGATCGAACACGACCTTCCGCAAGCGATAGCGACGACGGTGGAAACGCTTGTCACCGCGGCACACGTGGCGAACCTCAAGTCACCCAAGGCGAAATATTATCTGAAAACGATCGAGAATATTTACACCGAATGGAGCAAGGATCCTACACCCTCCCATGAGGAGAGCCTGGATCAGGCGTGTAAGGCTCCGGCCCATAGCTGGCGCTTCGAAAACGCCACCGAGCTTCGCCACACGGCCCGCGACGCGATCACGCTATTGCGTGGCGCACGCTCCGAGCTCGAGCATCAAGCCGAGCTCGGTTGCTGGCCCGCGCTGGCGGTCTCGATTCGGGCCGCCTACCGCGACGCGCGGCTCAGCCGGCGCGTGCTTGACTACGACGATCTGTTATTGAGAACCCGCGACTTGCTGATCAGCCACTCGGAGGTGCAACGACACTACTCGGAGCGCTTTCGCGCCGTGTTGGTCGACGAGCATCAAGACACTGACCCCGTGCAGCAGGAAATCCTGACGTTGCTGATCGGCGCCGACACGCTGGCCGGTCAGAGCGTCGAAGGCGCTCCTCGATGGTGCGTCGTGGGCGACGCTAAGCAAGCGATCTACGGCTTTCGTGGCGCCCGCGTCGAGGCGTATCGCAAGCTCGCGATCGACGCCGACCAGCGAAGGGCGCTCAAGATCCTGCGATCCAACTACCGCTGTCGACCCGATCTGGTCGCGTTCCACAACGCGTTCTTTCCAGCTGTGCTCGATCCCGAGACGCACGCCGGCCAGGCACCCTACGAGGAGCAGGTTGCGCATCGTGAACCGAGCGGGCGGCCGGCGGTCGAGTTTATCCGACCCTCCGACCAAACCGGGGACGACAAAAAGAAGCCGGCGGTTTCGCATCGTGAGCACGAAGCGCGCGCGCTCGCGATGCGACTCAAAGCGGCCTGCGACCCCGCCGCGGCGGAGGCGATTCAGGTCCAGGATCCGGCGAACGGAGAGACTCGGCTCGCCACGCCCGGCGACATCGCCGTGTTGCTGCGCCGCATGACGGACGTCGAGCCGTATCGTCACGCGCTGCAGGCGGTCGGGTTGGAGTCGGTCGTAGTCGGCAGCGGTTCGTTCTACGGGCGCCAGGAGGTCTACGATTGCTTGAACGCGATCGAAGCCGCGCTCACGCCCGCCGATCCGATCCCGTTGATCGCATTCCTGCGCTCGCCGATGGCCGGACTGACCGATGACGCGCTCTATCGGTTGGCGCGCGACTGGGAACGGCGCTCGGGGTTACCGCTGCGCGATCACGTGTTCGCTTCACCGGGGAGCGTCTTGTCGAACGAGGAACTGGCGGTCATCGAGGACGCAAAGTCGACTCTCGACGGGCTGGCGAGCCGGGCCGACACAGAGCCTCCGGGCGATACGCTGGCGTGGCTGCTCGACCGCACCGGATATCCGGCGATCGTCGATGCGTTGCCCGACCGTGCCCAGCGGCGGGCCAACTTGAGAAGGCTGGTTTCAGTCGCCGATCGCGCGCCGCGTGACGGCATCAAGCTGTTGGCCGAGTTTGCGGCGGGTCTCAGGCGTCGCACCAACGTCCCGCCGCGCGAGCGTGATGCCCCGCTCCCCGACGCTGGTAACCGCGCGGTGATCATGTCGATCCATCAAGCCAAGGGCCTCGAGTTCCCGATCGTGGCGGTGGCCGACATCGGTTCGAAATCCCACTTTGGGATCGACAAAGTCGCTTTCGATCCGAAGCTCGGCATCGTCGCCCAACGGTGGGATGACGCGTTGGGCGACTGGACGCCCACGCTGTCCCACGAACGGGCCAAGGAACGCGCAAAGGAGCGCGACGCAGCCGAGGAGGCACGGCTCCTCTACGTGGCGTCCACCCGGGCCCGCGATCACTTGATCTTCTCCGCCGGGGTGAAAGGCAACGTCTGGCTCGAGCTGGTCGAAACGTTCTCTCAGCGCGACGACTCGGGCTTGGTGACCCCGTCTCAATCGGAGTGGGCCGACCGGTTCGCAACCGCGGCGGCGGTCGAGTCCGACCTGCCCGATCCCGGACGGTCGTACTTGGAGCCGCTACCGACCGCACCGGGCGACACGACCGCTCGCGAGGTGGCCGCGCTGCTGGCTGGCATGCCGGCCGATGCTGGGCCGCGCGGTACCGCGGCCCACGATGCGATGCGTGCCGCGCGTTGGCGCGGCCTGGTCGGTCACGAATCGTTGCAACGCGTCCCGCTCGATCCACCGACTGAGTTCGATCTGAAAGGTTGGTTGAACCGTGTCGTCGGTGTGGACGCGGACGACATCCCCACGCTGGCTGGCTTCATCGAGGATCACGTGCAGCCGGTTCTCGGCACCGCGCAACAGGTGGAGCGCGAGCACTCGTTTCGGCTTCGACTGCCGGACGCCGGAACTGTCGTCGGAATGATCGATTGCTTGTGGCAAAATGGAGGCGGCCAATGGTGGGTTTGGGATTACAAGTTTGGCGGTCCGAACCCCGACTTAGACCGGTTCCACGATGCCCAACTGGCGGTCTACGCGTTGGCCGCGGCGGCGGCTCTCGATCTCGAGCGGGTCAATGGTCGGGTGTGGCACGTCGACGGGAGTGAACACCGTGACCTCGAGTGGGACCGCGATGCCTTAGCGGAACTCGAGCGCCGTATCGCTGACGTCCTGGCTACTCGTTCGAATACGGCGTAAGCGCCGCCGCGACCTCCACGTCTCCCGATCGCAAATCCTCAGGCCGGGTAACCCCGCGCTCGGTGATCAGCCGATCGACGGCAGTGTACGGGATCTCTTCGAAGTAGACGTTGCACGCGTCGAGTGACGGCGGAGGCTTGAAGACGATTTCTGCCGGATCACGATCGTAGACGCGCGGCAGCTGGGCCAGCGGTTGTGGCAGCCGCTTGGTCGTATCGGCCGCTACGATAACCTCGATTCCCTGGTCAGCTGCCCGCGCAACGAGCGCATGTGAGCCGACCTTGTTGACCCAACGGCCCGGCAGGAGCGCGTCGGCGCCCAACAGCAGCGCGCCTTCGTCCTCGAGTGCACCCCACAACCAGGCGTCGATACCGAGCTTGACCGGCACGCCGCGCTCGGCCAATCCCGCCGCCATGCGCGACCCTTCGCTCCCCGGCCGGCTCTCCGACATGACGACTTGGAACCAGTTACCGGCCGCATGGTGGGATTCGATCGCGCGCCGGATCGTGCTCGACGCGGAGTACGTATAGATCACCTCGACGCCCTCCATCGCGCGGCACAGATGCACCCGGATCGACTCGGCACCAGCCGCCAAACGCTTGCGCCAACCAACGGCAACGGTGGCGATCCCCTCACGCATGGCGACCTCATCCGCTCCCTCGCGACGCTCGAGCTCGACCAGGAAGTCGTTGGCGATCCGGAGCACGGGTGCTAGCGCCGCCTGCGACCGCGCGACGTCGATCAGCTGCGAAGTCGCCTCCGCCACCTGCGTACTGGAATCGTCGACCCAGCCTTCACCCCATGCGATCAGCTTATCGGCAACCTCGGCCGCGCCCCGGCGCCGATCGGCGGCGATCGTCTCGAGCTCTGGAACGAGGTTCGTCGTCAACGAATGAGCCGTCGCCGGATGAGACGCGTGGCGAGCCAGAAGGCACCAACGGTAAACAGTGCCAGCACCCCGGCGTGCATCCACAGGTCCGGGCTCGGGACGCCGGTCGTCAGCGCCCGCGTCAGCGCCACGGCGTGCGTCAACGGTAGGAACTGCGCTGCCATTACCGCCCATTCAGGCAGGCCGGTCAGCGGGAAGAACACGCCGCTGAACAAGTACATCACGGTGATGACGAGCGTGAAGAAGTAGTTGAAGAACGTGTACGACGGGCATAGCGCGGTGTACGCCATCCCGAGCGCACCAAACATAACGCCGACCACGAACGCCACCCCCAGCGCCGCGATCGCTACCGGTGAGTTCACCAAGCCAAGGAACGCCATGATCACCAACACAAACGTGCCGCCGAGCGCGCCCTTCGACGCCCCCCAAAAGATATCTCCGGCGACGATCTCTTCGACCGCGACCGGCGTCTTGACGATCGCCTCGAACGTCCGTTGCTCGGTCAATCGGGTGAAAGAGCCAAACGTCGTCTCGAACGCCGCGGCCGTCATCGCTGTCGAAGCGATCAGACCCGGTGCCAAGAACGCCACGTATGGCTGACCGTCTATCGGGTTCACGAACCGACCCAGGCCGTAACCGATCGCGAGCAGCGTCAGAATCGGCTCGGCCAGCGTGCCTACCAGCGACGCCGCTGCGAAGTCCTTCCACGACTCGAAGTTTCGCGACCACACGCGGCTGGCGCCGCGAACCCAATCAACAGGTGCGGCGATGGCGCTCAATCGCGGAGCTCGCGGCCGGTGAGTTTCAAAAAGACGTCCTCGAGGGTCGCCCGTCGGTGGATAAAGTCGAGGCGGGCTATCCTGGGGAGGATCGCTCGGGCCGCGTCGGCGTCGCGGAAGAAGCCGTACACCTCGTCCCCCGCCTGCTCGACGTGGTCAGCGCGCTCGTGGAGCGCACCGATCGCCTCTTCGTCGTCGCCGCCCCGCAAGAAGCACTCGATGACCTCGGCGCCGATATGCTCGGCGATCAGATCAACCGGAGTGCCACGCACCACGATCTCCCCGCGATCCATGATCAACAATCGATCGCAGAGCTGCTCGGCCTCTTCCATGTAGTGGGTCGTCAAGAGCATCGTGACACCGGCCCGGTTCAAGGCTCTCAGCTTCTGCCACACGACGTGACGGGCCTGCGGATCGAGACCGGTCGTCGGCTCGTCGAGGATCAGCAGCTCGGGGTTCGAGATCAGCGCCCTGGCCAGCGTCAACCGGCGCTGCATGCCGCCTGAAAGCTCGCGGATATGGGCGTCGCGCTTGTCGCTCAACTGCACGAACTCGAGCAGCTCTTCGGCCCGCAGCCTGCGCTCGCCGTACGGCAACCCGAAGTAACGCCCAAAGACGAGCAGGTTCTTGAGCACCGTCAGGTCGGGGTCGAGGTTGTTCTCCTGGGAGACGATCCCCAAGCGGCTCTTGATCTCTCGCTGACCACCTTTGACCGGATAACCGAACACATCCAGCTCACCCGATCCGACGCTGACGAAACAAGCGATCATGTTGATCGTCGTCGTCTTCCCCGCACCATTGGGACCCAACACCCCCAAGCACTCACCGCGCCGGACCTCGAAGTCGATCCCCTTTACGACTGGCTCGTCGGCGTACGCCTTGGTGAGGTCGCGGGCAACGATCAGCGGAACGTCTTCGTCTGCAGTATCAGGAGTAATGTCGACCGGCAACTCTTCGGTCTTAGCCGGTTCCTCGGCGGGTGTCTCTGCCTCGGTATCGATACGGGAAGATTGGGCCGAGAAGCTCAAATCAAGCTGATCGATCGGCTGACGTTCCGGAGCGGTCACGACTCCGATGGGCGCGAGAACGATCGGTTGGCGATGACCGCGTAGATCTTCTTTCCGGCCTTGCGCTGGTAGGCGACGCGGCCACTATCGATCAGCGCGTTCAGTGCCTCTTCCGCGGACTCGGCGTTGTCGAACAGCGAGATGTCCGACCCGCACTGGCCACAGCGACCGGTGGGCGACTCCATCTGCTCGCGATGGCGGCAGATCGGGCAGTCAATAAGAAC
>JBDHIC010000020.1:0-13115 GCA_039589035.1 Gemmatimonadota bacterium
GGGAGCGTCTCGCCGAGATGCAAAAGATCGAGCCGCGGTAGTGCGCCGCGCGCTGACGCCGGTCGCATGGCACGGGCCTGATCGCAGGTCCATTTTCAAGCCCCGATGAACGACGCCAATCATCAATCCGACTGGGGCAATGTCGTGGCCGACAGCGTTATGGATCGTCTTGTCTCGCTGTCGAAGCGCCGCGGGTACGTGTTTCAGTCGTCGGAGATCTACGGTGGGATCGGATCGACATGGGACTACGGTCCGCTGGGGGTCGAGCTCAAGCGCAACATCAAGGATTTCTGGTGGCGGTCGATGGTCGAGCGCCGCGACGATATCGAGGGGCTGGATGCCGCCATCCTGATGTCGCCCAAGGTGTGGGAAGCCTCGGGGCACGTCGACGGGTTCACCGATCCGTTGGTCGATTGCAAAAACTGCAAGCATCGCTTCCGCGAGGACGAGATCGATCCCGACAAAGAGCCGCGCTGCCCGCGTTGTGGGATGGCGGATCTGTCGGCTGCACGCCAGTTCAACCTGATGTTCAAAACGTTTATGGGCCCGGTCGAGGATGACGCGTCAGTGGTCTACCTGCGACCGGAGACCGCCCAGGGTATCTACGTCAATTTCCTCAATGTCATGAACGCTGCCCGGCAAAAGCTCCCGTTCGGCATCGCCCAGATCGGAAAAGCGTTTCGCAACGAGATTACGCCTGGCAACTTCATTTTTCGGACCCGCGAATTCGAACAGATGGAGATGCAGTACTTCGTCCAGCCGGGCTCTGACGGTGAGTGGTTGGAACGGTGGCTTGAGGAGCGACGCGGATGGTACCGCGAGCTGGGCGTTCGCGACGAAAAGCTCCGCGTGCACGAGCACAGCGGGGAAGAGCTCGCGCACTACGCGGCAGCCGCATTCGACATCGAGTACGAGTTTCCGTTCGGCTGGCAGGAGCTGGAGGGGGTACACAACCGGACCGATTTCGATCTTGCCGCGCACGAGCAACGCTCTGGCAAGAAGCTCTCGTACTTCGATGAAGAAACGAAGGAGCGGTACGTTCCCTACATCATCGAGACGTCGGCTGGGGTCGATCGCACACTGCTGGTTTGTCTGGTTGACGGATTCCGGGAAGAGGGCGAAGGCAAGGAGGCGCGCACGGTGTTGCGCCTCGATCCCCGGATCGCGCCGATAAAGGTCGCGGTCTTTCCGCTCGTCAAGCGGGATGGCATGCCCGAGATGGCGACCGAGGTTCACGCCGCTCTCAAGCGTCGCTGGAATGCGTTTTTCGATGATGGCGGCTCGATTGGACGTCGCTATCGGCGTCAGGACGAGGCGGGCACACCGTTCTGTGTGACGGTCGATGGCGAATCGACAAACGACGGGACGGTGACGGTGCGGCACCGTGACTCGATGACCCAGGACCGGGTCTCGGCCGACCGGCTGGCCGAGTGGCTGGAGGATCATCTGGGCTGAAGCTTGCCACCTTACTTGCAGCGATAAGGGACGATCGATGACGATCGAATTGAAACAACGGCACTGCGAGCCGTGCACGGCTGAGACACCACCCCTCAAGCCGCCGGAAATCTTCAAGCTCCACGAGAAAACCTCCGACTGGGCGATCACGACGGGTCACAAGCTCGTGCGCACTTTTACCTGCCGTGACTTCGTGACGGCCATCGATTTCGTCAAACGGGTCGCCGACGTAGCCGAAGCAGAGGATCATCATCCCAACATCACGGTCGACTACCGCAAGGTGACGTTCACGATCTGGACGCATGCGATTGACGACCTGTCGGAGAACGACTTTATACTCGCGGCCAAGATCGATGCCGTCTTCGCAGAGGGGGGCTTCGCCAGAGAGTGATGGTGGCACAGACCGCGACAACCAAGGACGCCAAAACAACCGATCGCTCGGACGACGATTTTCGCGTCCGTTTCGCCCGGCTGGCCGAGAACCCCGATCAGCTCGCCCCAGACCAGCAACTGCACGCACTGTTCGATCTCGCCTGGGAGCGAACGATGGCGTGGAATCCCGAGTTTGCGACCCACGTCGGATACGAGGCCGGCGACCACGGTGCCTGGAGCGATATGTCGCTGACGACGATTGAGAACCGCCGGGCTCAGTATGGCGACCCGTTGCCGGTGCTCGATGCGATCGATCCCGAGAGTTTGAGCGTCAGCGATCGACTGAATCAGGAGCTGTTTCGGAAAGAGATCGAGGACGCGGTCGAGGGAACGCATTTCCCGGACCATCTGATGGCGATGGATCAGATGAACGGGCTGCAACTCTCAGCCACTCGGATGCTGGTCATGATGCCGACCAGAAGCCCGTCCGACTACGAGAACATTCTGTCGCGGTTGTCTGGATTGCCACTGCTCATCGATCAGACGGTCGCGCTGCTCGACGTGGGGCTAGCGGAGGGGTGGACACAGCCACGAGTTACCCTACGCGAGGTCCCGGACCAGATCCGGAGCCTGATCGACGACGACGCGATGTCCAGCCCCCTGCTTCATCCCTTCAAGACTTTTCCGGAGGGAGTGTCAGAAGCGGATTGCGAGCGCCTGCGCGCCGATGCCGTCGAAGTGTACACATCGCACGTCGCGCCCGCGCTCAAACGGCTCCACGATTACATCGTCGACACGTACTCGCCCCACGCGCGGGAGCCTATTGCCGCCACCGCGTTGCCCGATGGCGAAGCCTGGTACGACTACTGCGTTCGGTTGCGGACGACGACGGATCTGTCACCACGCGAGATTTACGAGATTGGCGTGCGCGAGGTGCAGCGCATTCGCGACGCGATGGAAGTCGTCATGACCGACAGCGGTTTCGAGGGTGACTTTGCCGCCTTTGCCAAGTTCTTACGCACGGATCCCCGCTTCTTCTATGACCGAGCCGAGGACCTGATAGCCGGGTATCGCGATATTACCAAGCGCGCTGATGCCGAGCTTCCGCGGCTGTTCAAGACGCTGCCAAGATTGCCGTACGGGGTGATCGCTGTTCCCGACTACGCCGACGGTTCTCAACCGGCGGCCTATTACCTACCGGGCTCACTCGAGGTCGGGCGTCCGGGGTATTTCTACGCCAACACCTTTGCTCTCGATGAGCGACCGAAGTGGGAGATGGAAGCGCTCGCTCTTCACGAAGCGGTGCCCGGACACCATCTTCAGATCGCAATTACACAAGAGCTCGAAGCGCTGCCCGAGTTTCGACGCCACGGCAGTTTTACGGCTTACATCGAAGGGTGGGGATTGTACTCGGAGAGTCTGGGCGAGGATATGGGGTTCTACCGCGACCCCTACAGCCAGTTTGGTCGCCTCTCGTTCGAGATGTGGCGCGCCATCCGGTTGGTCGTTGACACCGGGATGCATGCTCTCGATTGGACCCGCGAACGTGCGATCGATTTCTTCGAGCGGAGCTCAGGTCACACCGGCCACGATGTAAAGGTCGAGGTTGATCGGTATATCGTTTGGCCGGGGCAAGCCCTGGCTTACAAGATCGGCGAGTTGAGGATCAAAGAGCTGCGCGCTCAAGCCGAACATGCGCTCGGCTCGTCTTTCGATGCGCGCGCCTTTCATGACGTGGTGCTGTGTGAGGGATCACTCCCGCTCGACGTTCTCGATCGTCGAGTGCACGCTTGGATCGAGTCCCGGCGCTAGGTTACTCGTACGCCGGGGCGAGTAGCGGGCACTCCTGCGAACGTTCTTTCAGGAACGTTCGTTTGCGGCGCTCGAGGAAACTCAGCTCGCGTTGGTATACACTGATGTTCTCCAGCTGATAGTTGTTGAAACCGATCCGATCGACGAAGACGATCTGGAAATTGTGCCGGTAGTAGAGCCAGATCTCGAATGCTTCCGCGCCTGACGGTACCGGGTTTCGGCTGATCTCGTCTGGAGAACCTAGCGTCATGTAAACCCGACCTCGGTCGCTGAGGTAGCCGGGCCGCAGCGCACTCTTCCATTCCCTGTTCGCGATCGCGATGCGACGGAAGTAATCCTGCAGCTCTTCGTTTACTGCGGTCGCAGGTATCGGATCGCGAATGCGCCAGAAACAGTTCCACGCTTCAACTCGAGCCTCGGCGCCTTCTACATCTTCTAGGATATCGAGCTCATCGCTTGTCGCCGCGTACTTGAGAAGTGACAGCGCGTCATCCCAATTCTCCACGATCCAGCCTCCCGAGCCGGCGATGATCAACGGCGTGCTGCGATTGACCAGCACCTCTCCGGCGCCGTTTATCAACTCGATCTCGAATCGGAACTCACCAAACCGTGCATCGTTATTCTCGAGCGAGCCGAACACCTTGGCCGTGCCGTCGTCCTGGGAAACCACCGCCTGTGACCAGTCCGATGATGCTCGACCGGACGACTCATCCTCTGGGATGAGCTGCGCGCGCGCAGTATAGGGACCGCCCTGGTCGACGTGAGCCAGGTCGATCATAAAGTCGAAGCGCGTGGGGGCGGAAGGGTAATAGTGACTGGGACTTACGACATAGCTGACACCGGTATCGGTGGTCTGATAGAGCCGCAATAGTACGGGCTCGCTGACGGCGCCGACACTTGGGAACGGTGTGATCTCGAGGGTTCTTGAGGCCCGCGAGGCGTCGTTCGCGTTCAGGTCCCGGACCGTGACCGAGAAACCGTACGTTCCAGGGACCATTGCCACTTCGGTTTGGAACACGATCGTCTCCGACTCCAACATCGTCTCGTCGAACGTCTCGACCTCGACGCTCTTGTCCCAACTTCGTTCGAGCTTTTCGGCGTCACCGTCTTCCGGCGCGAACTCTGCACGTACTTGATAGTTCGCCTGCCACAGACCCTCGGTGGTTTGAACAAACTGGAGATTGCTGTTGGAAAGCGACACGCCGACCAACACCTGAACCGAATCGGCGGTCCCAGGTAACAACCACGTGTCGGCGAGGAATCCCACCTCGCCTCGAGCACGAAGTATCTGATGGTCTTCGTAAAACCGATCGTTCGAAAAGATCTCCCTCAGGTCGAACTCTTGACCGAGGGCCGAGCGCGGTACCGCGATCAGAGTAGAAACGGCGGCGAGCGCCACGGGGGCAGCGAATCGGATCATCCGCATGATAGCACTCCTTGCGTGGAACACGAGGGCGAATCGGGGATATACATGCTCTTAAGATGTCAAGCCAGCGGGTGGCCAGCCAACGGCTTCTGACCTAAATACCCGAGCGGCTCAATCAGGTTGCATACGACTCTGGGAACGGAGAACCCCCGCCGCGTGTCTCGCTTTGTCGGTTGTTTGCTCGCCGTAGCTGGCCTGGCCGCCTGCGCCAGCAACCGGGCTCCGGTTGCAACCTATGGTCCGCCGCCCAGGGTTTCCGAACCGACACCGACTCGCATTGAAGAACTCCAGCTCATTCTCGGTGACGAGTTGACCGCTGAAGAGGAAGCTGACCTTCGCGCGATTCGACTCGCGCAGTACGACGCGCCAACAGAGCTCCGACCCCCCGAGCTCGATGAGAGCTTGGAGCAGTTGCTCGAGGACGAGGGAGCTGTGCTCGTCGAAGAGAGCGTCGACTATGACATACCGATCGTTCTCAACAACCGCGTGGAGTGGTGGATCAACTACTTCACCAACCGGATTCCCCGCTCCTTTGAGCGCTACTTGGTTCGATCCGGTGCCTGGCTGCCGTACCTGAAGACTGAGCTGGCCGAGGCCGGTCTGCCGCGGGATCTAGCCTATATCGTGTTGATCGAGAGCGGGTTTTCGACTCGCGCCAGGAGCCGTGCAAACGCTGTCGGCCCCTGGCAGTTCATTGCCTCGACGGGCCGCGAGTACGGTCTCAGGATCGACCGCTGGGTCGATGAACGAAGAGACTACGAACGAGCGACGCAAGCGGCGATCGCATACCTGTCGGACCTGCACGCGATGTTTGGTTCGTGGCACCTCGCGGCCGCCGGTTACAACGGTGGGCAGGGTCGGCTCAAGCGCACGATGTTGCGCGACAACGCCGTGAATTTTTGGGAGCTAACGAGCTTGCACAACGAAACGATGAACTACGTGCCCAAGCTCCTGGCGGCTACGATCGTCGCCAAGCAACCCAGACGGCACGGATTCTACAGTGTGCCTTACCTCGAGCCGGTGCAATGGGCGAGGGTCACGGTTCCAACCCCGGTCTCGATGGATGTGATCGCTGCCGCGGCGGATGTTCCAACCGAGGCTATCGTCGGGTTGAACCCGCATCTCTTGCGGGGTCGTACACCGCCCGGTGAGTCGAATTTCCCGGTCAAGATACCGATCGACCGCGTAGAGACGTTCCTCGAGAACATCGATGGTGCAATGGCTTCGGATAGAAGCAGCTCGGCATCGGTCCAGTCCGTGAGCTTGGCCGAGGTTGATTCGTCTGAGCTGAGAGTACATAGGGTCCGCCGCGGTGATACCCTGTATGACATCGCCCGCCGATACGGTGTCACAGTAGCGGCGATCAAAAAAGCCAACGGGCTCCGAAGCAACAAGATCATGCCCGGCGCGCGGCTAGAGATCCCGTAGCGATTCGGTAGCGTCGCCCAAGAACGGCGGCTAGCTTCGCTTGTCGAATGCCCGCCGCACCGCCTATTCCCGTGGCCGAAGCGCAGCGACGAATCGTCGAGCGAATTGAGCCGTTGGACGCCGAACGGGTGCCGATCACGCGGGCCCGCGGCCGCGTACTCGCGGCAGCGGTGGTTTCGAAGCTCGATCTACCCCCTTGGGACAACTCTGCGATGGATGGGTACGCGTTGCGTGCGGACGACGTGCATCCGGGGAGTTCGCTCCCGGTGGTTCTCGATCTCCCGGCCGGCGCACGTTCAGGTCAGTTGCTACCACCTGATGGTGTCGCGCGGATCATGACGGGAGCTCCGATGCCGATCGGCGCCGACGCGGTGATACCGGTTGAGGCTTCGATCGGACCGGCGGGGTCGGGCGCGTTCGCCGAACCGGGTGAAGAGGTCCGCTTTGATGTTAGGCCGGAAGCGGGGGCTAACGTCCGCCGCCGCGGCGAGGACGTCAGCCAGGGCAGCGTTGTTCTGGAACGTGGATTCGTGTGCCACGGTCCCGAGATCGCGATGGCGGCGTCCGCCGGGCATGCGTCGGTCGACGTCATTCGGCAGCCCGAGGTGGCGATCGTCAGCACTGGAGACGAACTGGTCGAAGTTGAGGAGGCGGGCGTCGAGGATCGTATCGTCAATGGCAACGCGTACGGCTTGGCAAGCAAGATCGAGCAAGCCGGTGGTGTCGCTAGAATGCTGCCCATCGTGCCGGATGAACTGGCCGCGACGAATGAAGCGATCGCCGATGCGCTGACATCTGACGCAGTGGTGACGATCGGTGGGGTCTCCGTTGGGGGCCGTGATTACGTTCGTGACGCGCTTGTGACGAACGGCGTTGAGATCGTGTTCTGGCGAGTGGCGTTGCGACCGGGCGGGCCGTTCGCATTTGGCATTGCGGGCAGGCGAAGCGTGTTCGCACTCCCCGGTAACCCTGTGAGCGCGCTTGTTACCTTCGATCTGTTTGTTCGTCCTGCGTTGCGCAAGATGTCCGGGCACGAGAGGTGTTTTCCACGGCATCTTCGGGCGCGGCTAGCCGAGCCTATCAGCACGCAGAGTGACAAGGCGTACTATTTGCGATGCCGTCTCGAGCCGAATGGTTCCGAAGAGTGGAGCGCGTCGATCACTGGTCCGCAAGGTTCCGGTGTGCTATCGAGCTTGGTAGCGGCTGACGGCATGTTGATCGTGCCGCAAGGCGTTGACGATCTGCCAGCCGGGGCTATGGTCGACTTCGTGCCGATTGGAGATCGCATCACCTGGCAGGAGGCGGTAGCGTGACGGAGCCCGTGAGTACCGATCGATCAGCCGATCTCGCCGCCGCGCGCGACTTGATGGAGGATGCATCGAGGCTCGTCCTCACGACGCATGTCCAGCCGGATGGCGATGGGATCGGCTCCGAGGTTGCTCTGGCCTCTCATCTCCGAGCGATCGGCAAGGACGTTGTCATTCTGAACCCGCACCCGACTCCGCCACGGTTTCGATTCCTCGAACCCGATCCGCCGATTGTGCCGTTCGATCCCGCGGTGGCGGAACGCGCGCTCTCAACCGCCGACGCGTTGGTCGTGCTCGACATCTCGGTGCCGGATCGACTCGGCAAGTTGGAGAGCTACGTCATGGAGTACCGACCCAAGACGCTCATCATTGATCACCATGCCGAACCGGGACAAATCGATGGTCTGGATCTCAGAAACATTGCTGCGGCTGCTACCGGAGAATTGGTGTACGAGCTCCTCGAGTCATGGTCGGTCCGGTGGACACCCGAGATCGCAACCGCCTTGTACGCAGCGATCGCCTACGACACGGGCGGGTTCCGTTTCGCGAACACGCGACAGAACACCCATCGCATCACAGCCGACCTGATCGCGCGCGGGGCCGACACGGTGCTCGCCAACGAGAACCTGTTCGAGTCGTACTCGCTGCCGCGAATCAAGCTTCTGGCTCGCGTGCTGGACAGCTTTGAACTGTCCGCGAACGGCCGGGTGGCAACTGCCGTTGTCTCGCTTGGTTTGATGACTGAGGTGGGCGCGGTAAACGAAGACGTCGAAGGGATCGTCGAGGTCCTGCGATCAATCGACGGCGTCGTCGTCGCGATGCTGATCAAAGAGGTGGGGCCGTCGGCGACCAAGATCTCATTCCGATCATCGGGCCCATACGACGTGAACGCCTTCGCCAGTCAGTTCGGCGGCGGCGGTCACGTGAATGCCGCTGGGGCGTTTGTGCGCGAGCCGCTCGGCACAGTCATCGATCGCGTGACCCCCGCCATAAGGGAAGAGTTTGATCCGACAATAAGGGCAGCGGGACAAGCATGACGATTCGCGACGACTATTTGTCTGGGCCGCAGATCGCACCGCGTCCGATAGGCGCAGGCGAGCGGATCTCGGACACGATCGATAACGCTTTCCTGGCCTACAACGCGGGTCGACTGCGCGATGCGTGTGAGTTGTTCGAGCAGCGGATGCTACGCGACGACGTAACCGTTGGCCTCTCATTGACTGGAGCTCTGACTCCGGCGGGTCTCGGGATCACGTGCATCGTGCCGCTGATCGAGGCTGGCTTTGTCGATTGGATAGTCTCGACCGGCGCAAATCTCTACCACGATGCGCACTTCGGGATCGGGCTCGAGATGCGGCGCGGCCACCCACATATGGACGACGCCGCTTTGTTCGAGGCCGGCGTGGTCAGGATTTATGATGTTGTGTTCGAGTACGACGTGCTGCTCGAGACGGACGCCTTCTTTCGTCAACTCATGACGGCCGAAGAGTTTCAACACGAAATGGGCACTGCCGAGTTTCATTATCGCGCGGGCCGCTACGTCGACGAGCGCGAAAAAGCTCTCGGGCAACCGGGCAGCTCGGTGCTGGCTGCCGCGTACAGAAATGCAGTTCCGATTTACACTTCATCGCCGGGTGATTCGTCGATCGGCATGAACATCGCTGAAATGGAGTTCCGCGGATACAAACTGAAAATCAACTCCTCAACAGACGTGATCGAGACGACGGCGATCGTCTTTGGTGCGAAACAGAATGACGGTCGGAGCGCGGTGATGATCATGGGCGGTGGCTCGCCAAAAAATTTCGTTCTCCAGACCGAGCCCCAGATACAAGAGATCATGGGCTTGGAGGAAGCCGGTCACGATTACTATCTGCAGGTGACCGACGCTCGACCAGATACCGGTGGACTATCTGGCGCAACGCCCGGCGAAGCCGTCTCGTGGGGCAAAGTCGATCCAAATCGACTCCCGGATGCCGTTGTGTGCTACTGCGACACCACGATCGCGTTGCCCTTACTGACGGCTTACGCCGTGGACCGACACTCGCCACGACAATCGCGGCGATTGTATGATCGTCGAGACCAGCTGGTGGGTCAGTTGCGCGCAGCGTACGAGTCATCGGCTGGGGACCGGAGCCCCGGCGAAATCATCGACATCCCACGGTGATCACCGGATGATTCTCCCACTCGACCCACTCGCCCGACCCGGATCTGCACGGAGGTTTCGCTGCACCGTACACGGAGTTTGTTTTGAGAATCGGTACCGGTACTTGGACGAGGTTCATGCCGGCGACCGACTTCTATTACGCCGTGAATCCGACAACGAAATCGGGGCCGATGCGATCCAAGTTCTGACGTCGGAAACGCGGCTCTTGGGCTACGTCCCGCGTTCGATCTCGCGCTGGTTGGCTCCGGCGATGGATGCCGGCTACCGGCTGCATGCCTCGGTCGTGAAAATCCGTTCCGCCTGCCCGTACTACGAGCGCTTGTTGATCGAGGTGCGGGTCGACGATCAAAAAAAAAAGGGCTCCCGGTCATAACCGGGAGCCCTGATTGAAGCTGGAGCTAGAGAGTCTAGCTCTCGATCGCCTTGGTAGAGCTACCACCCTCAATAGTGATCTCGCGCGACTTGGCCTCTTCGCGACGCGGAAGGCGAATCGTCAGCACGCCATCCTCGAGCTTGGCGTGGACGTCTTCGTTGTTGACGTACCCGGGTAGCGAGAAGGACCGCTCGAACGCCCCGTAGGAGCGCTCACTCCGGTAGAACGTCTCGTCCTCGGTCTTGGTTTCGTGCTTCTTCTCACCGCGCACGGTCAGGGTGCTGTTCTCGACCCCAATCTTGATATCCTCGGTCGCCATCCCTGGGACCTCGAGGCGCAGCGTCAAGAAATCCGGGGTCTCCGAGACATCAACGGCCGGGAACCACTGGCGATCCGCGGCCCGGAACCAGTCCCGCGTGCCGAACGCCTCGTCCATCCAACGATCGAGTTCATGCGGCAGTGAGAGGACGTTGCTCCATGGGCGATAGCGGGTCAGATAAGTCATCGTTGTTCCTCCTTGTGTACACATGGATCATCCGCCGAGTTGACAGTCTGCGGCGGACCTCTTTTTCCCGTTCGCTTGTATTTGCAACCCGTGTACCAAACATAATTCTCTGCCGTTTTTGTCGGTTTCCATCGAGAATCAACGCTAAGAACGGCAGAGCTCTGTCACTCTGACGCGGGCAGCCTCAGTCGAGCGGAAGCTCCAGGACCTCGGAATCACCCCCCGCGTCTCTTACGACTGACGAATCGGCAGACGGGCGGTGGGTCAGCCACCTCGGCTCGTCACCTACGATGAGGAAGGCAAGGATTTGAGCCGCCAACTTTGGAATGTTCGGCAGCACGTCGCCGAAAGGGCGTGAGGCGTGGTGCTCGGCCCGGCCGGCGAGCGCGGCGTGACCAAACACGAAGTGGACCAACTCCTGGTCCTCGAGTGGTGTGATCCGAACCTCGCGCTCCGTGGTGGGAAAGGCGATCCGCATTCCGGATGGCCCCTGGGGATCGTGCTCCACTTCCGGCACGGCTTCGAGGACCACCTCCAGCCCCCCGACCAGGTGGTCGTACCGCGGTTTAAAGTCCGCGCCCGGCCCCGGCCCATCAGGTATCGATCGCTTCTCAGCGTCGGTCTCGACCCGATCCAGAATCTCGCTCAGGAGCGCCCTTCGTTCCTCAGCCGAACCGGCATCAGGCGGACCCATCATGGAGCGCAGTCTAGGAACGGCCCGAATCGTCGTCAACGACGTTGCCGTCGAACAGCCCACGCCGGTATGTTCGGCCAACCGGTGAAAGCGCAACTCGCCAAGTGGATTGCGGACGGCGCGAGAAAGGCTCCGCGCTGGCTCAACGAGCCGCTCGCGCTGGTGCTCGCTGTGCTGCTCCTGGTCGGCCACGGGCGCCGAACAGCGCTCAAGAACCTCGGGCGAGCGTTTCCCGATTGGTCACCGTGGCGCCGCTGGAGGGTCGCGTTGTCGGCGTACCTCCAGATGGCTCGCACGCTGGTCGAGTTTCTGCACACCCGCAGCTATGCAGACGCCGAAATCCGGGAACGTGTCACCCTGGACAACGTCGAAGCGCTCGAGGCGGCCCGAGACAAGGGTCGGGGCGTGATCCTGCTGTCCGGCCACTACGGGAATTGGGAGTGGCTGGGGCGAGCCGTCTCCGCCGCCGGTTACCCCTTTGCAGCGTTGTACAAAGAACCCAAAGACGCTGGTTTTGGCACCCGATTAAAGGCGATGCGTGAAGCCGCCGGTTTGGTGCAGATCGATCATGACGACATGCGGGCCGCGATTCAGTGGCTTCGAAAGGGCGGCGTGTTGGGGATCATCATGGATCAGGAACCGCGTCGCTCAGCTGACGGAGCGATCGCCCCGCTCTTTGGGCACCCCGCGATCACCCACGTAGGGCCCTTTCGGCTTGCCCGGTTGGCCGATGTTCCATTGCTCACGATCTTTTGCCGGCGCGTTGGCTCGGGTAGGTACCGCGGTGAGCTCAAGCCGTTTCAGTTGAGCTCGTTGACCGATTCGGAGCAGGCGGTGGCGGAAGATGCTGCGGTCTTCAATGGGCGGCTGGAAGAAGCGGTTCGGGAACGACCCGATCACTGGTTGTGGATGTACCGTCGCTGGGGTCGGATTGGACGTGAGAAGCCAGCCCCGGAGTCGGGCGAGTCGAGCGAGAGGGAAACCCCCGACTCACCGGTCTGGACCACCTCGCAACGGGCCCGATTATCCGGGCCGAGCTAGTCCTTCACAACGGTTCCGTTGAGGCCAGCGTCTCCGCCACGTGCTGCTCGTAGGCAACCGTCAACCTCTCTGTTCGCGGGCCGGGTGCTGGCAGCACGGCATCGTCGATCGCCCTAACCGGCTTGATTCCCGCCGACGTGAACGTAAGAAACCATTCGTCTGCCTCGCGGACGATTTCCGGCGGATAGCTGCCCTCAACCGTCCGAAAGCCACAGCTGGCAGCGAGTCTCAGCACGACATCGCGCGTGATGCCGGCCAGGACACCGCAACCGGTTTCCGGAGTGTGAAGCGTGTCGGCCTCAAAAAAGAAGAGGTTCGACTGCGGGCCCTCGAGGACCCAGCCGTTAGCGTGCACGAGCAGCGCGTCATCGGCCCCAGACCGGTGCGCCAGACGACGAGCTCGCGCGTGACTCAACCGGTTGGTGTGCTTTACTCCCGGGAGGTACGGGACGATCGGTTCTGGGTGGCACGCCAGCCGCCATGGGGGTGTATCCGGATGCGAGTAGTGGGGTAGCGGATCGATCCACACTAGCGCGGA
>JBDHIC010000021.1:0-33752 GCA_039589035.1 Gemmatimonadota bacterium
AAGGGTAAGGGGTTTCAGGGTGTCATGAAACGGCACGGACATCACGGGTTCGATGCCACGCATGGCACTAAGACTCACCATCGGAGGCCGGGATCCATGGGACAGGCGGCCTATCCGGCGAAGACGTTCAAGAACCGCGCACTGCCAGGACAAACCGGTGGAAGACGAACCACGATCAAGAACCTCGAGGTGCTCAGGGTCGATCCGGAGCGGATGCTGGTGTTCGTCCGCGGCTCGGTACCCGGTGCCAGGAACAGCTTCCTCCGGATTCAAAAGCGAGTAACGACATGACGCGAGTCACGTGCTATACGACCGAGGGTTCGTCGGATCGCCAGGTCGAACTCCCCGAGGAGTGGTTCGGGGCTGAAATAAACCGCAACGTGATGTACCAGGCCGTACGGGCCCAGCGCACGAACTTGCGCTCGGGAACAGCGTCCGCGAAGACGCGAGCGGAGGTCCGTGGCAGCAGCGCGAAGCCGTGGCGGCAGAAGGGTACTGGGCGCGCCCGCGTTGGTTCGCTCCGCTCACCTCTGTGGGAGGGCGGGGGCGTGATCCACGGCCCTAGGCCAAAGCGGTGGCGCGAACGGGTTCCCCACCAGGTCCGGAGGGCGGCGTTCGTTTCGGCGCTCTCCGAACGCGCACGGCGGGGTCTTGTTCGGGTGGTGGAGTTGGGAGCTTTCGAGGAGCCCGGCACGGCGCGACTAGCGCGTGCTATCGACCGCTGGGATGCGGAGGGCAAGGTGCTGCTGCTGATCCGCGAAGCAGACCGAAACATCCTACTGTCGGGTCGGAACTTGGCGAGAGTCACCGTAAAGAAGTTCTCGGATGCCTCGGCCCACGATGTGCTGATACATGATGTGGTCGCAGTAGAGGATGGAGCATGGGACACTCGCTCCTCTCCGATGAAGTCGCGAGCTGAAGAGGGACGCGACGATGGATAGGAAACGGTTTCGCGTAATAAAGCGGCCGCTCTTCACCGAGAAGTCGACGCGGATGCAGGATCAACAGAACCAGTACGTGTTTGCGGTCGATATGAGCGCCAACAAGCACGAGATCGCCGACGCAGTCGAGAAGCTATTCTCGGTGAGCGTCAGGAGCGTTCGCACGCAGAATCAGATGGGTAAGATACGTCGAATGGGTCGCTTCTCTGGCCGCGCCCCGTCTTGGAAGAAAGCGATCGTGACGCTCGCTGAGGGCGAGACGATCGATCTATACGAGGGTTAAGAGGACCTAGTGGGCATCAAGAAATTCAAGCCGGTGACGCCAAGTTCACGGTACCGAACGGTGCTCGATACGTCGGAGCTGACAAAGAAAAAGCCCGAGCGCTCGTTGCTCGAAGCGATGAGCAAGAGCGGGGGACGCAACGCGGATGGCCGGGTGACCAGCCGTCGTCGCGGTGGCGGTCACAAGCGACGCTATCGAAAGATCGACTTCAAGCGTGACAAGCACGGTGTTCCGGGAAAGGTCGCGTCGATCGAGTACGACCCTAATCGCTCGGCCAATATCGCGTTGATCCACTACGCCGATGGCGAAAAGCGCTACATCCTGGCTCCGAACAGTCTCAAAATCGGAGCCAGAATCGAGGCTGGCCCGGATGCCGATGTGAAGGTTGGAAACACGTTGCCGCTGGCGAAGATTCCGCTTGGAACGACGCTCCACAATGTTGAGCTCAAGCCCGGTAAGGGTGGGCAGCTTGCGCGAGCGGCGGGCGCCGGCGTTCAGTTGGTCGCACGTGAGGGACGTTTCGTGTTGCTTCGCTTGCCATCCTCGGAGGTTCGCCGGGTGTTGTCGCGTTGCCAGGCGACGATCGGCCAAGTCGGCAATCTCGACCACGAGAATCTCTCGCTGGGCAAGGCCGGCGCTTCACGCTGGCTCGGAAAACGTCCGAAGGTGCGGGGTGTTGCGATGAACCCGGTCGACCACCCGTTGGGTGGGGGTGAGGGCAAGTCCTCAGGTGGTCGTCATCCGACGACGCCGTGGGGTAAGCCGACCAAGGGATACAAGACCCGCAATAAGCGGAAGAGCTCCTCGGCGTACATAGTCCGCCGCCGGGGGCAGAAGTAGAAACGGAGGAGCAATGGGACGCTCGTTGAAGAAAGGACCCTACGTCGAGGATCGGCTTCTTGCGAGGGTTCACGAGATGAACCAGAAGGGCGATAAGCGGGTCATCAAGACATGGTCGCGGGCCTCTATGATCACACCCGATTTCGTCGGCCACACTGTGGCTGTGCATAACGGAAACAAGTTCATACCGGTGTACATCTCGGAGAACATGGTCGGGCACAAGCTGGGTGAGTTCTCACCGACAAGGATCTTCCGCGGGCACGGTGGTCGGATGGCATCCGAAAAGAAAACCAAGCTTGGTTAGGAGAGGCTAGGAGAACGATCGATGGAAGCCAGAGCTGTCAGCCGACACGTTCGTGTCACCCCGCGCAAAGCGCGGTTGGTGATCGACCTCATTCGCGGGAAGAACGTAGAGGAGGCATACGCCCTGCTTCAGTTCACCAAGAAAGCGGCGGCAATTCCAGTTTTGAAGACCCTGCGTTCCGCGGTGTCGAATGCCATGCAGGCCGAAGGTGGGTATAGCCCCGAACAACTAGTAATCAAAAAGGCGTTTGCCGATCCCGGGCCTACTTGGAAGCGGATTCGCCCTCGGGCAATGGGGCGAGCGTACTGGGTTCGAAAGCGAACCAGCCATATCACCGTCATCGTTGGCCCAGCCGTAAGGAGAATCCAGAGTGGGACAGAAGACATCACCGATAGGTTTTCGCTTGGGTATCGTCAAGCCTTGGCGGTCGCGCTGGTTCAACCACAAGAACATGGCGGATTGGATCGAGGGCGATCAGATGATCCGGCGCTACCTGAAGAACCGGCTGTCGCACGCAGCGATATCGCGCGTAGAAATCGAGCGGACCCCCAAGCGAATCACGGTGATGATCTTCACCGCTCGGCCGGGTGTCGTGATCGGTCGCAAAGGCTCGGAGGTCGATAAGCTCCGGGACGAACTGGCTCGGCTCACCAACGATGATGTTCAGATCAAGGTGGAGGAGGTCAAACGACCCGAGCTCGATGCACAACTTGTGGCTGACAACATTGCGTTCCAGCTGTCTCAGCGAATCTCGCACCGACGGGCGATGAAGAAGGCGGTTACGTCGGCCATGCGCATGGGTGCAGAGGGAATCCGGATTCAGTGTGGTGGTCGGTTGGGTGGCAACGAGATCTCTCGCTCAGAGGGGTACCACGAAGGACGCGTTCCGCTGCACACATTGCGAGCCGATATCGATTTCGCGAAGTCGACCTCCAACACGACGTTTGGGACGATTGGTGTAAAGGTTTGGATCTTCAAAGGCGAGGTCATAGGTCGTGGCAATGACACGCCCAAGGACGCCAGAGGATAAAGGGCAGCCGTCATGTTGATGCCGAAGAGGATCAAGTATCGCAAACAACATCGTGGGCGACGCAAGGGGCAGTCGGGCCGCGGGAATCAGGTGTCGTTTGGGGAGTTTGGGCTACAGGCACTGGATCCTGCGTGGATCACGAATCGCCAGATCGAGGCTGCGCGCGTTGCGTTAACGCGTCACATCAAGCGCGGCGGGAAGGTTTGGATTCGCATCTTCCCAGATAAGCCGATTACCAAGAAGCCAGCCGAGACCAGGATGGGGAAGGGGAAGGGCAACCCCGAGGAGTGGGTTGCGGTTGTCAAACCGGGGCGCGTCATGTTTGAGCTCGAGGGTGTGGACAGCAAGCTCGCCAGTGAGGCCCTGCGACTGGCATCCGCGAAGTTGCCGATCAAAACACGGGTTATCACGCGTCAAGGAGTGAGTGCCCAATGACACCTGAGGAGATCCGCGCGTTGGGGCCGGAGGAGCTTGGCGACAGGATCCTGGAGATGGAGGACGAGTTGTTCCGGCTTCGGATCCAGAATGAGATGGGTCAGCTAGACAACCCGATCCTCGTTAGGGACATGAAACGGAATCTCGCGCGGTGCAAGACTATACGTCGTGAGTACGAGCTCAAGGGGGAGCGGTGACGGAGACGAGGAATCAACGCAAGGTGCGTCAGGGGCGCGTCGTGAGCGATAAGATGCAAAAGACAGTCGTCGTCGCTATCGAGAGGCTAGTGGAGCATCCGCTCTACGGAAAGCGCATGAAGCAAACGACTCGGTTCCACGCTCACGATCAAGATAACGAGTGTAAGGAAGGCGACGTCGTCGAGATCATGGAGACGCGTCCATTGTCGAAGAGCAAACGCTGGCGCGTCACGAGGGTGCTCGAACGAGCACGGTGAGGAGTCATGGTTCAACAGGAATCCATCATTCGCATTGCCGACAACTCGGGCGCCAAGCGGGCTCTAGTGATCAAGGTCTTGGGGGGTACGCGCCGTCGTTACGCTGGGTTGGGTGACATCGTAGTGGTAACCGTCAAGGACGCGATTCCGGATGGAACAGTGAAGAAGAGCGAGGTTACCAAGGCAGTCATCGTGAGGACAAAAAAGGAGACACGTCGACAAGATGGCACTTACATCAAGTTCGACGAGAATGCCGGCGTCATCATAAACGACCAGATGGAGCCCCGCGGCACTCGGATATTCGGGCCGGTGGCTCGGGAACTACGCGAGAAGCGGTTTATGAAGATCGTATCACTCGCACCGGAGGTGCTGTAGCCATGCCGAGGATCGTTAAGGGTGACGAGGTGCTGGTGATCTCTGGCAACGACCGGGGAAGGACTGGCAAAGTACTGGCGGTGTTTCCAAAGCAGCGACGAGTTGTTGTGGAGGGCGTGAACTTCATCAAGCGGCACACGCGTCCCTCACAGCAGAACCCTCAGGGTGGAATCGTCGAACGGGAAGCGCCGATCCACATTTCCAACGTGTTGCCGTATGACGCCAAAGCGGGACGTGGAACCCGGGTGCGAACCCGAAAGCTGAGTGATGGAACCCGAGTCCGCGAGAGCGCGGCCAGCGGTGAAGTCTTGGAGAAACCGAGGAGCTGATTGTCCGATGGCCAGACTAAAGAGCTCATACGCTGAATCGATCCGTCCTCAGCTCATGAAAGATTTCGGGTATAGCAACCCGCACGAGGCGCCTCGTATCGACAAGATCGTCGTCAATGTTGGGATCGGAGAGGCTATAGATAACCCCAAACTGCTTGATACAGCGGTCGAGGAGTTGGCAGTGATTACTGGACAACGGCCGATGGTGACACGGGCGAGCAAGGCGATCTCCAATTTCAAGCTCCGCGAAGGCATGGCGATTGGGGCGAAGGTCACACTTCGAGGGCAACGGATGTACGAGTTCCTAGACCGGTTGGTGAACGTGGCGATTCCGAGGATCCGTGATTTCCGAGGTGTGCCGACGAGATCGTTCGATGGGCGTGGGAACTACACCTTGGGGATAAAAGAGCAACTGATCTTCCCCGAGGTCGAGTACGACAAAGTTGAAAAAGTACACGGCATGGACATTACAATCGTAACTACGGCCAAGCGCGATGATGAGGCCTATGCGCTGTTGGCGGCGTTTGGGATGCCGTTTCGTCGTCGGCCCAATCAACAGCCGGTCGAGGCTTAGGCTCAGGAGACCCACAGTGGCAAAAAAAAGCTGGATAGCAAAGAACAAGAAGCAACCCAAATTCGCGGGTCGGCGCATCAATCGCTGCAATCGCTGCGGTCGCGCACGGGCCTTTCTGCGACAGTTCGGGTTGTGCCGCATTTGCTTTCGCGAACTAGCGCTTCAGGGCGAGATCCCCGGAGTGCGAAAGGCGAGTTGGTAGGAGTGAAGCCATGGTCATGACGGATCCCGTTTCAGACTGCTTGACTCGCATCAGGAATGCGTGTCGGGCCAAGCACAAGCGCGTCGATATTCCGGCTTCGAAGATAAAGGTTGAAATCGCTCGAATCCTGCACGAGAACCATTACATCGCGAACTACAAGGTGCTTGATGACGGGCGTCAGGGGATTCTGAGGGTCTATCTGAAATATCGGGATGAGCAATCGGTTCTCCACGGGATCGAACGCGTCTCGAGGCCGGGACTCCGCATCTATCGCGATCGGCATGAGCTTCCTCGGGTTCGGAACGGTCTCGGAACAGCGATCGTATCGACCTCCCAAGGTGTGCTAACCGATCGCCAGGCCCGCGAGGCAGGGATCGGCGGCGAAGTGCTCGCCAAGGTCTGGTAGGAGAGCGAACGCATGTCTCGTATCGGACGTCAACCGATTCCAGTGCCCGAGAACGTCGAGGTGTCGATCGACGGTCGGGAGGTTCGAGTCAAGGGCCCCAACGGCGAGGTCGCGGGCACCATCCCGCAGCGGATCACGACGAGCCACGAGGATGGTGAGATAAGGGTTACCCGCCCCAGCGATTCAGCCCAGGATAGGGCGCTCCACGGCTTGGCCCGCACGTTGGTCGCGAACATGGTTCTTGGAGTCACGGAAGGATACGAAAAAAGGCTCGAGATAGAGGGTGTGGGCTATCGCGCCGAAGCAGCCGGGGCCAAGATCAAGTTGAGCCTCGGTTTTTCACACCCGATCGAGTACGACGTTCCCGACGGCGTCGAGGTGACAACACCGCAGCCGACCCAGATCATTGTAAAGGGTGCGGACAAGCAAAAGGTCGGTCAAGTAGCTGCTGAGCTGCGGGCATTTCGACCCGCGGAACCGTACAAGGGCAAGGGGATCAAGCACGAGGGTGAACATATTCGTAGAAAGGCCGGAAAGACGGCGCTTTAAGCGGACAGGGGATACTCGAGAATGAGCACGTCAACAGCACAGAGACGACAGATCGTACGACTGAAGCGTCACCGGAGCATCCGGCGTCGTCTGTCGGGCACCTCGGAGCGGCCAAGACTGGTCGTTACCCGGAGCCTTAGGAACATCAGTGCTCAAATCGTAGACGATACGAACGGTACGACGTTGTTTGGGTTGAGTTCGCTGAGCGTTGACTCCAAGGGGACGAAGGTCGACCGGGCCAAGGAGACGGGGAAAAAGCTGGCCGAGTTGGCGCGCGAGAAAGGCGTCAGCCAGGTCGTATTTGATCGGGCAGGGTACTTATATCACGGGCGTGTCAAGGCGCTCGCCGAGGGCGCCCGCGAAGGCGGTCTCGAGTTTTGAGCAAGCGTGGGAGGTAGCTGAGTGTCGAATGGTCGTAGAGATAAGGGTGGGCGCGGGGGTCGCGGTGATCGTAGCGAATTCGTCGAGAACGTGATCGACATCAATCGCGTATCAAAGGTCGTAAAGGGTGGCCGACGGTTCTCCTTTACCGCTTTGGTGGCGGTGGGGGATGGCGAGGGCCAGGTCGGTATCGGCATGGGCAAGGCGAACGAGGTGGCCGACGCGATCCGCAAGGGATTCGAGGCAGCTAGGAAGAGCATGCACCGGGTCGCGACCTTAGGCAGCACAATCCCGCACGAGATAAAGGGCGACTTCGGGGCCGGCCGAGTGCTCCTGAAACCCGCTTCACCTGGGACGGGCGTAATCGCGGGTGGGCCGGTGCGGTCGGTTCTTGAGTGTGCCGGAATCGCCGACATCCTGACCAAGTCGCTCGGTTCGAACAACCCCCACAACATGGTCAAGGCGACAATGAACGGTTTGGATCGACTGCGCACGGTTGCCGACGTTGCCGAGGAGCGGGGGATCTCGGTAGCGGAGCTGCTGGGTCGCAATGTCCCGGAGGACACCATAGTCGGGAGTGAATTGGGGGCTTCAGAGCCAGCCCCAACGATGACACCGGATGCGGGGCAATAACCAATGACCGCCAAGAAAGTCAGACGATTGATCATAAAGCAGACCAAGAGTGGCATTGGGTCCCCACGCCGTATTCAGGCAACGTTGCGGGCGCTTGGTCTCAAGGGACATCAGCGCAGCGTGGAACAGAACGATTCCCCGGCGATCCGTGGCATGATCGCCAAGGTGCAGCATTTAGTACAAGTCGAGGAAGCATGAAGATCCACGAGCTCAAGCCGCCTGCTGGCGCTCATCGGCCCAAGAAGCGAGTCGGTCGTGGCAACGCCGCCGGCCAGGGCACCACGTGTGGTCGTGGAACCAAGGGTCAGCGGGCTCGCACGGGTCGTGTGCCAGCCTGGTTCGAAGGCGGGCAGATGCCGCTGCAGCGCAGGGTTCCCAAGCGGGGATTCAACCGCACCCGGTTCAAGACCGAGGTCCAGACGGTGAACCTGGCTGATCTCGCTCGGTTTGAGGATGAAACCGATTTCACCCGCGAGCGACTAGCTGAGCTAGGGCTGATCGACCCCGACGGCGGGCCGGTCAAGGTCCTAGCTCGTGGCAACCTCGATCGGGTCGTGAAGGTGACCGCGAATGCCTTTAGTGCTGCTGCACGTGACGCAATCGAGGCTGCGGGCGGGACGGCTGAAACCATTGGTCGGAAGAAGTAGCTGAGTGGCAAACCAGATTCCAAATCTGTTCAAAATCCCGGAACTCAGGCGCAAGATCCTCTTCACGCTGGGGATCCTCGTGCTTCTGCGCGTCGGTGCGCACATCACCGTGCCGGGTGTCAACCGCGAGGCGCTCACGCTGGCGATCGGTGGTCAGAACAACCTGTTTGGTTTGCTCGATCTGTTTACCGGTGGTGCGCTCCAGCGGGCGACGGTGTTTGCGCTGGGGATCATGCCCTACATCTCTGCGTCGATCATCTTCCAATTGCTGACAGCGGTCTTCCCATACTTTGAGAAACTGCAGAAGGAAGGCGAGGAAGGGCGCAAGAAGATCACACAGTACACGCGCTACGCAACGGTTGGGCTATCTGCCGTTCAGGCATATGGCTACTCAGTGTTCATCGAGAACCTCAGCCCGGACGCAGTGGTGTTCCCCGGTTGGCGATTCAAGCTGCTGACGATACTGGTTCTGACGACCGGGGCGGTGTTCATCATGTGGCTTGGCGAGCAGATCACCGAGCACGGCATCGGCAACGGAATGAGCCTCATCATCACGTTCTCGATCATCGAAGCGTTCCCTCAAGCCTCAGCTCAAATCTGGACGCTGTGGCGGACGGAGGTTATTGGGATCTTCACGATCCTGGCGTTCACGGCGATCATGGTAGGGATTGTGGCGGCTACGGTGGTAATGACTATGGCGGTGCGGAGGATTCCGATCCAGATCCCACGCAAGGTGGTAGGAAGAAACCGAATCCGCCAAGGTCAAAAGACGCACTTGCCGTTGCGAGTGAACTCAGCTGGCGTGATGCCCATCATCTTCGCGCAGTCAATCATGTTCTTTCCACCGATGGCCGCAACGCTGGTCCCGAACTCGACGCTCATCCAACGGTTTGCAGCCGCATTCCAGTTTGGATCGGTGTGGTATATCGTGTTGTTCGCGGCGCTAATTGTCTTTTTCACCTATTTCTACACAGCAATCATCTTTAATCCCATCGACTTGGCCGAGAACATGAAGAAACAGGGTGGGTTCATACCCGGGACTCGCCCCGGCGCGAGAACCGCCGAGTACATCGACCGAGTGTTGACTCGCGTGACGCTCCCGGGCTCTTTCTTCTTGGCTGGTATTGCGATCGTCCCGCTGCTGATTTTCTCGTGGGGACCGTTCCAATCAATACCTCAGTTCATCGGCGGAACGGGTCTATTGATTGTGGTTGGTGTCTCGCTCGATACGGTACAGCAGATCCAGTCTCATCTGTTGCTTCGCCATTATGAGGGGTTCATGTCCAAGGGCCGGAAGATCCGCGGCCCTAGGTACCGCTGATGAGTCGCTATCTGATTTTGATGGGTCCGCCTGGGGCGGGAAAGGGAACTCAGTCGGTTAGGGCCGCTCGAGACGAAGGTCTTTGCCGTATTGCGACCGGAGACCTGCTGCGGGCTGCGCTGGCTGCCGGGACCGCTCTTGGCCAAAAAGCGGAAGCCTATATGGCTGGATCATGACACGTGTGCCGACGGGGCGATTTTTGACGGTTTTCCGCGCACCATCGAACAGGCTCAGGGATTGGGCCGTCTTCTGGAGAACCGCGGGGCAGCCATCGAGCAGGTACTGGTGATCGAAGTTCCCGAGCAGGAAATCGTTCGCCGATTGTCGGGGCGCAGGGTTTGCGAATCATGTGAAAAGCTGTATCATATAAGTTTTGACCCGCCAAGGCAGGAAGGGCGTTGTGACGCCTGCGGAGGCGAACTCGCGCAGCGCCCCGACGATCGACCGGAAACGGTACGCCGCCGGTTGGCCGTCTACTCGGAAGAGACTCAACCGGTCATCGAGTACTACCAACGGAATGCCGGTGCATCCCTCGCGGGCGTCACGATGATCGACGGAGACACCACGATCGAGCATGTCGCATCGGCGATTCGCGATCGACTAGGTCGGGTCGAGGCCGAGCGGTAAGCGGGGCTGTGGTGACGCTGAAGAGCACTCGTGAGATCGAACGGATGCGCGCCAGCGGGCGAATCGTGGCCGAAGTGCTGGCAGCCATGGAAACAGCCATTCAGCCCGGCGTGGCAACAGCCGAGCTGGATGCGCTGGCCGAGTCGATTATCGCTGGTCACCCTGGAGCACGACCAGCGTTCAAGGGTTATGGTGGTTTCCCGGCCGCGATCTGCGCGAGCGTGAACGAGGAGGTGGTTCACGGTATTCCCTCGGAGTCGCGCGCGCTCCAGGTTGGCGACATCGTCGGGATCGATGTCGGTGTCTTGCTAGACGGTTACCACGCTGATGCGGCGTGCACGTTTGCTGTTGGCAACGTCGCCAACGGCACTGAAACGCTGCTGCGTGTCACGCGACAGGCTCTCGAAGCGGGAATCGAGGCGGCACGACCGGGAGGGTTTGTCGGCGATATATCAGCCGCGGTCCAGAAGGTGGCCGAAGAGGCGGGTTATTCGGTTGTTCGTGACTTGGTCGGGCACGGGATCGGTCAGCACCTGCATGAGGACCCCCAGGTGCCGAATTTCGGCACTCCGGGTCGTGGCCTGGTGCTCGAGCCGGGGTTGGTGCTCGCCATCGAACCGATGGTGAACACCGGCGCTAGCCCTGTACGAACGCTGGACGACGAGTGGACGATCGTGACGGCTGACGGAACGCTATCGGCGCATTTTGAGCACACCGTGGCGATCACCGACAATGGGCCCGAGGTCCTAACGCGGGCCGCCTGAGGAAGAGAGGATTCGAATGAAGGTTAGAAGCTCGGTCAAACCGATCTGCGAACACTGCAAAGTCGTTCGCAGGCGTGGGGTGGTGCGGGTGATCTGCAAGAACCCCCGTCACAAGCAACGGCAAGGATAGCGTGATATGGCGCGCATAGCTGGAATCGATCTGCCGCGCGAAAAGCGGGTGGAGATCGCCCTGACGTACATCTACGGTATCGGCCGGCCCTCGGCAGATAGCATCCTCAGAAAGGCTGGGGTGGACCCGGATGTTCGCGTCCATGAGCTATCTGATGCTGACGTCAACAAGCTGCGTCAGGTTATCGAGAAGGATTTCAAGGTCGAGGGCAGTCTCAGGCAAGAAGTGAACATGAATATCAAGCGTCTGATGGACATCGGTTGTTATCGCGGCCTGCGGCATCGCCGTGGCCTGCCCGTCCGTGGTCAGCGCACGCATACCAACGCACGCACAAAGAAGGGTCCACGACGGGCGATTCCAGGTAAGAAGAAGGCGATCGCCAAGAAGTAACGACCAGAGCGAGGAAGAATGGCGAAACCAAGGAAAAAAAAGAAAGCACGTGTAATCGAGGCCGAAGGTATGGCCCACATACAGGCCACATTCAACAACACCCTGATCTCGATCAGCGATATGCAGGGCAACGTGGTCACGTGGGGCTCGGCCGGTAAGAGTGGTTTCAAGGGTTCGAAGAAGTCGACCCCGTTCGCAGCCCAGATCGCAGCCGAGGAATGCGCCAAGGAAGCGCTCAATCAGGGGGTCAAGCGGGTCCACGTTCGCGTGCAAGGACCCGGGTCCGGCCGGGAGTCGGCGATTCAAGCATTACAAGCAGCGGGGCTGCAAATCCGTTCCATAAAAGACGTTACGCCGATCCCTCATAACGGGTGTCGGCCGCCTAAACGACGTCGGGTATAGACATAAAGGAGCAACTTGATGGCGCGTTACGCGGGACCAGTCTGCAAGCTTTGTAGGCGTGAGAGTCAGAAGCTGTTTCTCAAGGGCACTCGGTGCTATACGGAGAAGTGTGCCATCGAGCGGCGCGGTTATCCGCCCGGCATCCACGGTCGGCAAGCGGGCCGGCGACGCAAACAATCGGAATACTCGGTGCAGCTGCGCGAGAAACAAAAGGTGCGGCGCATCTATGGTGTGCTGGAAACACAGTTTCGGAACTACTTCCAGAAATCGGCCGCACGGCCCGGTGTTACCGGCGAGAACCTGTTGATCATGCTTGAGCGTCGGCTCGACAACGTCGTCTATCGATTGGGACTCGCGCCGTCGCGGAAGGCGGCCCGACAGCTAGTGAGGCACCGTCATATCCAGGTTAATGATCGTATCGTCGATATCCCGTCTTTTCAGGTGTCACCCGGCGATGAGATCCGTGTGAAGGAGAGAAGCCGCGAGATGCCCTTGATTCTCGGGGCCATCGAGAGCCGTGGCAAGGAAGGCACGCTCCCGTGGCTGGAAGTCGACTTCAAGTCGATGGCTGGCCGCATGCTCGAGCTGCCGACCCGGGAGACGATCCCGATCGCAGCCGAGGAACAGTTGATCGTTGAGCTTTATTCCAAGTAACAGAAATCGGATGTATCGATCGCAGGAGGACCTGATGGCTTTGGAGAACTTCGTATTACCGAGGCGTGTTGAGAAAGACACTACCTCTTTGACGGAGACTTTTGGCGAGTTCACGATCCAGCCGCTTGAACGCGGTTTTGGTCTCACGCTTGGTAACGCGATGCGCCGCGTGTTGTTGTCATCGCTGGAGGGAGCCGCCGTCTCAGGCGTTAAGATCGACAACGTATTGCATGAATTTTCCACGATTCCGGGGAGTGTGAACGACACGGCCGAGCTTGTCATGAACCTGAAACGGCTCGTTGTTTCTCTGGCGGATGATGTGGAGGAGAGCACGCTAAGGCTGAGCAGGAGCAAGCGCGGCGTAGTTACTGCCGAGGCGTTTGAGAAGAACCCACAAGTTGAGATCCTCAACCCGGAGCTGGAACTGCTGACGCTTGATGAGAACAAGAAGTTCGAAATGGAAGTGTTTGTCCGGCGCGGTCGCGGTTACGTCCCTGCTGATCAGGATGACAGCGAACGGCGCCAGGAGATCGGGTTCATCCCTGTCGATTCGATATTCAGCCCGGTTGTAAAGGCGAACTTCGAGGTCGAGAACACGCGCGTTGGCCGGCGCACCGACTATGATCGCTTGACTCTTCACGTTACGACCGACGGCGCGTTGGACCCCGAAGACGCGGTCGCACAGGCAGCAGAGATCTTGCGGACCCATTTCGAGTATTTCCTGTCCTTTGACGAACCGCAGCAGGAGCTCGAGGGTGAGCTCGAGGAAAAGCACAATCGGTTCAAGGAGCTCTTCGCACGGCCGGTCGAGGAACTTGAGCTGTCGGTCCGCTCGAGCAATTGCCTCAAAGCCTCGAACATCCGAACGCTTGGTGACTTGGTTCAGCGCAGCGAACCGGAGATGTTGCAGTTTAGAAATTTCGGCAAGAAGTCGTTGGACGAGATCTCGGACATCTTGCAGCGCCACGGGCTGCACTTCGACATGAAGGTGACGGGGTCGCCAGAGTCGGGCTACGTGCTACAGGACGTCGAGGAGCTGAGGCGGCTGCCAGACATCGAGTTCGACGAAGATGGAGACGAGGAAGCCGGAGAAGAAAGCTAGCGGCGGCTCAGTCGCTCGAGCGCGAGGTAGATGAGATGAAGCATCGGAAGAAAGGCAAGCAACTTGGTCGTGACGCCGCGCACCGGTTGGCGATGACCCGGAACCTCGTTACGAGCCTGTTCCGGCATGGGCGGGTCGAGACCACGCTCGCCCGCGCAAAGTGGGTAAGGCCCATAGCCGAGAAGCTTGTCACATTGGGCAAACGCGGGGATCTCCACGCCCGCCGCCAAGCTGCGCAGTACATCCAAGACAAGAAGGTCCTACAGGGCCTCTTCAACTACTGGGCTGGGTTGTATCCTGACCGCCAGGGCGGTTATACGCGAATCTTGAAAGGTGACTTCCGCCACGGTGACGGCGCTGAGATCGCCTACATTGAGTTGATCGGCCCCGACGGCGGCGCTGCGCCACCACCTCGCGGTGAAGCGACCGCTGCCGAGTAACTGCCCCCTATAGACCAACTAGCGACGATATCTGCTCCCGCGAGAGGGGGTTGCGCGTCGTGTCGTTCATAATGAGCCCAGGATCGATCTGGGCAGTGGTATTGGCCCTGGGGACCCTGGCCCACCCAGCTTGGTCGCAGTCGTTACCTCCAGCCGCTGTCCGAGGCAATGTCGGCGCGGTACTCGAGATCGTCGAATTCAGCGATTTTCAGTGTCGGTTCTGCGGGCGTGCGAAACCGGTTATCGACTCATTGTTCGCAAAGTACGGTGATCAGGTACGGCTCGAGTATCGCCACTACCCTTTGCCCGCTCATGCCTATGCAGGGCGCGCGGCGCAGGCAGCCGTCGAGGCCCAAGAGCAGGGCGCGTTTTGGCGCTACCACGATTTACTCTTCGCGCACCAAGATCGGCTCACCGATGTTGATTTGATCGGTTATGCGGACTCGTTGAATCTGGACACCGACCGCTTTGCGAGTGCGCTCTCAAACAGCAAACATGTCGAGATCGTCGAGCGCGACATCGCGCTGGGTCTCTCATTGGCGGTCACCGGTACGCCCACGTTCTTTATCAATGGTTATCGGCTAGTCGGGGTGCCGCCACTGTGGGTTTTTGAGACGGCACTCGAAGTCTTCCGGACGGAACAAGTCGAGAAGCGAGTTCTGGAGCCAGTCGGGGAGCCGGACGGATAGCCGCCGCCTAGGCGGCGTCTGATTGCTCGTCCTGGGGCTCTGGGTCAGGCGTCCGGACCGTCCTTGCGTCCTTGCAGTGAGGGCTCAGGAAAACCTGGCGGAGCTCGTCACGACCGGCACAGACCTGGAGTCGTGTTCCACCAGTATCGCGAACCTCGTAGGTGACGATCGTCTGTTTTTTGTACTCTGGGCGGTCCTTCAGCATCCGGGCCAACAGCACGCGCATGTTCCGGGTTGAGTACCGCTGCCGAAGTTGCTCCAAGTCAAAATTGGCCATATTTGACTCCGAAAGAATATGAAATTGTCACAAACCCTTAATTTACCCCGATTTCGAGGAATCGTCCACTGGTCTAGCGCGGCTGTTCTGAGCGCCAACCTTGCAGCGACGACACCCGCCGCGGCGCAGAGCGACGCCGCATCGTTCTCTACGCCCTGCGCCGTCTGGGTTGTCCGAAACGCCCTTGGAAGTCGCGCCGCCTGGCTGGAGGCGTTGGCTGCAGTTGAGCGCGTTGGGTGTCGGCGGATCTACTTACAGGTGTCGGGTCGGTGGGATGCGTATTACCCGAGTCGCGTCTTTCCACCGCCAGCGCGAGATCCGGCACAGCCGGGTTGGGAGGACCCTTTCGGGGAAGCCGTGGAGTCTGCACACTCTCGTGGGTTCGAGGTGCACGCGTGGGTCAACGCGATGTTGGCCTGGTCGGCGCCTGACCCGCCGCGAGACCCCTCGCACGTGTATCGTCGTCGACCGGAATGGTTTGTGGCGGATCGCTCTGGGCGTTCGATTCGTGAACTGAGTCGGAGAGAACTGGACCGTGCAGGCCTGATAGGCGAAGGGTGGTTTCTGGATCCATCCCGAATGGAGGTCCGGACCGAGCTGCGTCGATTCGTATTGGAGCTGGTGCTACGCTATCCGGTGGAAGGCATCCATCTGGATTACATCCGATACCCGAGCGGTTGGGCGCCCGAATCGGGCAGTGCAGCTCTGACCTATCTGGTGGGCCTCATTCACGATGATCTGGCCTTGGCGAAGCCCGAGGTCGCCCTGTCGGCTGCGGTTTTGCCGATCCCGGTGGAGGCCGATCGGTCGTTTGGACAGGATTGGAGCACGTGGCTCGAGCGCGGGCTGGTCGCCGAAGTCGTACCGATGGCCTATAGGGATCGGCCCGAGGACGTCCTGCGGATCGTTCGCGGTTATCCTTCGAGCTTGACACGAGCGAAGCTGTGGATCGGCCTACGTCTCGACCGGCTAAACCCAGCTGAGGCTCGGCAGGTGGCGGAAAATCTGGCTCCGGACGGGGTAGCCGGTCAGGCCCTGTTTAGCCATAACCTGCTACTCGAGGACCCGGCTTGGCGGGCGCGCTAAACTGGGGGGTTAGCCCTGTGGCGCGGCGGTGTCCGTCGAATCGGGGAGGCGAGCCCTCCGACGCTTCATGTAGGGCGAAACCAGGACTAGCACCAGCCCCAAGACGACCCCGGCTCCCTGCCGCCAGCCGAACCCCGAACTCTGCCCCACGCCGACCTGATCCGCAAAGAACGAAACCAGAATGATCAACAACCCAGCGATCGTGAGGAGATTCCATGTCTTTGTCACTGCACACCTCCTTGGCTAAACCGCCTTGCGAACCTTGTTGGCTCGGATGCAGCTGGCACAAACGCGGACGCGCTTGACGCCACCATTATCTCGTACCCGTACGCTCTGTAGATTGGGGAGGAATCGGCGACGCCGCTTGTTGTGAGCGTGACTTACAGTGTTTCCCGAGCGGGGTCCCTTACCGCAGACATAGCAAACTTTGGCCATGGTATTATCCTGACGCAATCAACGAGATTAGAAGTTATCCGAGAAGGAAAATAAAAATATAGATCGCCCGATAATTCGGGACAAGCTGGAGCGATCTTATATTGAGGTGCCCACTTCTATGAGCGAACCATTTCACCCCCGGCGCGTGCTGGTCACCGGAGGGGCCGGCTTTATCGGCTCCCATGTCGCAGATCGCTACTTGGCCGAGGGTTGCGAGGTCACGGTTTTAGATGACCTCTCCACCGGCAAACGAGATCGCGTACCGGAGGGTGCCAAGTTCGTCCAACTGGGACTGAACAGCGACGAGATCGACTCGGTTTTTGACCGTGGCCGATTCGATCTGGTCAACCACCATGCCGCTCAGATGGATGTCAGGGTGTCGGTCACCGATCCGGCGCGTGACGCCCGCACAAACGTCCTCGGCCTGCTCAACGTGCTCGAGTCCGCTCGGCGCCACGAGACACGGCGAGTCGTGTATATATCGTCAGGCGGTGTCGTGTACGGTGAGCCGACAGTCATCCCAACACCGGAAGACCATCCTCTTCGACCGTTGTCACCCTACGGGGTCACCAAGTTGGTTGGCGAGCAGTACTTGCATTACTACGCCCACGTACATGGGTTGGACTATGCCGCCCTCCGGTACAGCAACGTATACGGGCCTCGCCAAGAGCCACACGGTGAGGCCGGGGTGATAGCGATCTTCGCGGCACGGATTCTCGAGGGGAAGCCAATTACGATATTTGGTAATGGTAGGCAGGAGCGGGACTACGTCCACGTCGCGGATGTCGTTGAAGCCAACTGGCGTGTCAGTACGCGGCCATTGCCTCCACCCGACACGATCGTCGCACGAGCGTGGAACATCGGCACCGGTCGGGGTACCAGCGTCGGTGAGCTTGCGGATTTGTTGATGGCTGGAGCCGGACGCGAAGTGGAGCGAGCACTCGCGGCTGCTCGCGCGGGTGAACTCGAGCGTAGCGTTCTCGATATCGCCAAAGCCGAGCGGGAGCTCGAGTGGCGGCCGACCGTACCCCTCAAGGGTGGCCTGGAGCAGACCATGAGATACATCGAACGGCAGATCAACTCTGAACCCTCGGCGGATTCGTCATGATCGAGCTCCTTCAGCTGGGGTCCCGCTCGTTGCCGGCCGAGCCGTCAATCTGGACCATGGTTCTCACCGCCGGCTGGTTTGCGAAGGGGATTCTCCTCGTGCTGCTCGGCTTCTCGCTCATTTCCTGGGCCATAATCTTCCGCAAGCTGGTGATCTTCAGGAAGCTCAAGGGGAAGCGGCAGCAGTTCTTTCATGCCTTTGAACGGCGATCCGGGATGGCCGAGGCGTACCAAACCGCGCTGGCGATCCCCGCCAACCCGTTGACTGAAGTGTTCAAGGCTGGGGTTCGCGAGCTGAAGCATTTGAGTCAACGCAGTGAGTTGAGCCCTCGCGGGGAGGATCCCGTGGGGGCCACTTCGGGTAGTGTGACGGCACCGCCTAGGGGAGCCACCACGATCACGATACTGGAAAAGGAATCGATCCACATGGCGCTCGAGCGAGAAGCCGCTCAGCAAGTCGAAATGCTGGAAGAGGGGTTGCCTTTCTTAGCCACCACCGGCAGCGTGGCACCGTTCTTTGGGTTGCTCGGCACCGTGTGGGGGATCATGGACGCATTTTTGTCGATCGGGCTCCGAGGGTCGGGTAACATCAACGTGGTCGCGCCAGGCGTGGCCGAGGCGCTAATCACCACGATTGCCGGTCTGGCGGTCGCCATCCCCGCGGTCATCGGTTACAACTACTTCGTTAGCCAGATAAAGGAGATCGGGGATGAGCTGGGTCACTTCTCGTCCGAGCTCATCAACGTGATCCTCCGCGAACGACGGGGGTAACGTGGCGTCGCCGCTCAAACGCGAGCACGGGTTGCTGGCCGACATCAACGTCACATCGCTTGTCGACGTCACCATCGTGCTGCTCATCATGTTCATGATCATCGCCCCGATCTCGCAGGGCGGGATCGAGGTGCGGGTGCCTCAGACGGAGAGCGCCGCGCTGCCGTCGTCGGAGGCGATCCTGGTATCGGTGGATGCCGATGGTAGGGTCTTCATCGATCGAACCGAGGTTCGCCCGGATGCGCTGGGTGAAGTGCTCGAGCAGGTACGGCAGAGTCGTGGCCTGGCCCGCGTGTACCTGCGAGCCGATGAGGCCAACACTTACGGTCGGGTGATGGAGGTCATGGGACAACTCCAACTGGCTGGATTCGAGAACGTTGGCTTGGTAACCGAGCCCCCACCAGTCGATCGGTGAAGCGGGCGCTGCTGACGTCGGCGGCGTTTCATGTCCTGCTCGGAGCCGGTGCCTTCTTGCTCGGGCTTCGTGGTCCGACTCGTCCCGATCTACCGCCCGTCTACCAGGTGAATCTGGTTCAGGCTGCCGAGCTACCACCCCGACCGACGCCCCCCGAGCCCGAGCCGATCGTGGAAGAGCCTCCCGAGGAGCCAGAGGCCGTGGAAAAGGTGCCTGAACCCGAGGCCGAGCCACCCAAGCCGGAACCAAAGGACGAGCGCCCCGAGGCGATCGAGCGAGGTCCCAGCCTGCCGGTGACGCTCGAGGGGCAGCCGTTCGAGTTCCCTTGGTACCTAGAGGCGTTGGTTCGTAAGGTCGAGCGGAACTGGCGGCCCGGTGAAGGTGCGCTTAAGACCACCATCTATTTCCGGGTCGATCGAACCGGTCAGATCAGCGATGTGAAGGTGGCGGAACCCAGCGGGAGTTTTCTCTTTGACCGCGCAGCTCGGCGCGCCGTCGAGGCGAGCCATCCGATGCCACCCCTCCCGGCGGAGTATTCAGGCGATTATCTGGGTGTTTACTTCGACTTTGACGCTGGGGTTCGTCCCTCCGGCTGAGGGCGGAACCCCCCGCTCCGACCGCGGTACTACATATGATTGGTCCCCATCCTGAACCTGAGGTTCCAACCGATACTTAGGGGGTTTTTGTGAACCGGAATCGACCGGCTGGATGGGCAGCACGAGTCCTGACGGGCTCGCTTCTCATCCTTTTTGGGATGATCGCGGGGTCCACCTCGCTGGCTGCCCAAGAACAGGATGTGCGGGTGGGGATCCGCGGCTACGTTGACGAAAAGATCAACATCGCGATTGATGATGTGACGCCGACCTCGTCGGCGGCTCAAACAGTGGCCAACATTTTGGCATTTGATCTCGATTTTTCGCTCCGTTTCAATGTCATATCCGGCCGCGCGCAAGCCGGCGTTGTTCGCACTGCCGGGTCGGTCGACTACGAGGCGTGGTCGATTTTCGGCACCCGCTATTTGGTCAAAGCGTCGCTCAATCCGTCGAGTGCCGGGTTCGCTGCCGACATCGAACTCCACAACGTGCCCTTCCAGCAACAGATCCGGACGTTGTCGTATGCGCTCCCGGATCTGGGGTCGCCCAATTTTCGGATGACCGTCCACGAGATCTCAAATGAGATTATCCGCGAATTCGCCAGTCGCCGGCGCGGCGACAAAGAGATCTTTGTTACCGACTACGACGGTCAGAATCCGTACCGCGTCACCCGACTCGATACGATCTCGATGACTCCGGATTGGAGCGCCGACGGGGCAGACATCTGCTTTACGACTTTTGTGCGCGGCAACGCGGACCTCTACTGCGCCGCATCCAGTGGTGGACGCGCACGGCCGCTGTCGGATCGCAAGGGGCTCAACATCGCGCCCGCCTGGTCACCCGACGGCCGGCGAATGGCTCTAACGCTGACGAAGGACGGCAACGCCGAGCTGTATGTGCTGGACGTTGGTCGCCGCAGTCTCAGACGGCTGACGTACAATCTCGGGATCGATACAGCGCCCAGCTGGTCGCAAAACGGGCGCCGAATCGTCTTCGAATCCGATCGCGGCGGTCGGAGTCAGATCTTCGTGATGGATGCTGAGGGCGCGAACTTGAAGCAGCTGGCGTTCGGCAATGAAGCCCACTCGCCGGAGTGGTCGCCCCAGGGTGACCGGATCGCTTACGTCGAGCGCATTAGCGGGCGCTTCCAGATCGTGACAATTGGCGTCAATGGCGATGGGCGGACGGTGCTAACCTCGACCGGCGACAACGAAGATCCTTCCTGGTCTCCCGACGGTCAACGAAGATCCTTCCTGGTCTCCCGACGGTTTGCACATCGCATTCTCGTCGACGCGGAGTGGCCCATCGGACATCTACACTATGGATTGGAACGGCCAGCACATTCGGCCAGTGACTCGCGGAGGCGGGTATCATAGCCCGAGCTGGTCGCCGCATCTCGGAGATAGATGATCGGTTCATGGCGGATAACCGACCCCATTGGAGGTGCGCCGCGTTCGGGCTATCTTGGAACCCGAAGGCCTACTATCACAATCGAGCATCTCAGTCATGGCAGGCGGCTCGGCCGTCTGAGAGCATGTTTGAACTGAGCGCCCCACGAGGAGGAGCCCCGATGGCCGGACGCAAGCTGACGCTGCTGGCGGCAGGAGCACTGGTGTTCACAATCGCTTCGACTGGTTGCGGTAAGAAGCAAGTCAATACTGATGACCGCGATCGCACTCCGCCCCCGGTGGTTGAGCAACCCACCGAAGACACGACCGACGATGCCGAGATGGCTCGCGAGGCTGCGATGAACGCAATCGGCGCGATGATTTTCTTCGACTTTGATCGGTCCGACTTGAGAGAGGATTCGCGCGGCACACTACAGCGCAAGGCGGAGGCCTTGCGGGAGTTTCCCGAGGTCGATGTGAGGATCGAGGGTCACGCCGACGAGCGCGGCACGATCGAGTACAACCTCGCGCTCGGCGAGCGTCGTGCGGACTCCGCTCGACGGTACCTGATCGATCTCGGCATCGATCCGGATCGTCTGACGACTGTCAGCTACGGCGAAGAACGCCCGATGACGCCGGGTTCTAATGAGGCCGCTTGGGCGGACAATCGGCGCGACGAGTTTATCGCGGCGCCCAACTAAGGATGGTCGTGCGGAGAAGAACCAGGTACGCAGCGTCGGTCGGTGCCGGGTGCGTTGCGGTGGTGTTTGGTCTTACGGGTTGCGCCACTCGGGGCGACGTCGATGACCTGATGTTCGAGCACCAGCGCATCCAGCAGCGACAGGACGACGTGCAGGCGCAGATGGACCAGCTCGCGGAGAGCGTCACCCGACTTCTGCAGGCGATTCGCGCCGATTTCAAGGCTGACCTGGGAGCTCTCCGTCAGGAGATGAACGCCGTTGAAGCGGCGCTCAGAGGCGCCGAGAGCCAGATGGATGAGCTCAAGCGATACCAACCCCGGGCCGAGCCCCAGGTAATGACGCCGGCGGATACAACGGACTTGAGGGGTATCGATGAGATCGGGCTCTACAACGAGGCGGTCACCGACTATCAACAAGGGCGCCTGAACCTCGCGCGCGAGGGCTTTATCGAGTACTTGCGCCTCTTTCCTGCCGGTCTCAGCGCGTCGGATGCGCAATACTGGATCGGGATCATTGCGTACGATCAACGGCGTTACGACGAAGCTGTGACCGAGCTCCGGAAGGTGCCCGACCGGTATCCCGAGAGCAGCAAGGCAGCGCCCGCGCTCCGCAAGATCGGCGATGCCTACCGTGCTCAAGGTGACACCGAGCGCGGGCGGGCCGCCTACCGCGAGCTCGTAGAGCGTTACCCGAACTCTTCCGAGGCCGAGGCCGCACGGCGCGAGCTCGGTAGCTAGGACACCCCCGTGCGCTGCCCCTTCTGCGGATCCGGGGAGGACCGGGTGGTCGACACCCGATCCAGCAGAGGGGGACGCGCGACCCGGCGCCGTCGCGAATGTCTGAAATGCGCTAAGCGTTTCACAACGTACGAGTCCATCGATCACGTTCCGCGTCAGGTCGTAAAGCACGACGGTCGGCACGAAGCCTACGACCGCCAGAAGCTGCTCATGGGCATGGTTACCGCCTGCACCAAGCGACCGGTAAACCTTGAGACGATCGAGGCTGCGGTTGACCGGATCGAGGAGCGACTGGAGGAGCGACTCGAGCAGACCGGTCGTTCAGAGATCCAAAGCGAGTGGCTCGGCGAACAGGTGATGGCCGAGCTCCAGCACATCGATCAGGTGGCCTATATCCGGTTTGCGTCCGTTTACCGGAAGTTCCAGAACCTCACCGAGTTTATGGACGAGCTCGAGGAGCTGACCGAGGCCTCCGGGGAGGCCTAGGGGTGGCGATCCCAAAGCCGAGCCCCGAGGGAACGATGTCGTTCCTGGATCACCTCGAGGAACTGCGACTGCGGATCCTGTGGAGCCTGGGTACGCTAGCGGTCTTGTCGCTGGCAGGTTTTTGGCTCACCACCCAGTTTGGTGTCCTTGAGTTGTTGACGCGTCCCGTGCGCCCGCTGCTGGACGCTGGTCGACTCGCGTACTTGAGTCCCACCGAACCTTTCATGGTCACGCTCAAGGTTGGGATCTTTGTCGGCGTTGTCCTGGCGCTTCCCGTGCTGTTCTATCATTTCTGGCGTTTCGTTGCGCCCGGGTTGTTGGAGAACGAGCGGCGCATCTTCTTTCCGGCACTCATCGGGTCCGTGCTGCTCTTCGTCGGCGGTGCAGCCCTGGCTTTCTTCATTGTGCTTCCGCTGGCACTTCGGTTCTTCCTCGGGTTCTCCGAGGAGGCCCTGATCCCAGTGATCACGATCAATGACTATTTCACCTTCGCGATCCGGATAACGCTGGTTTTTGGCGCCGTTTTTGAGACTCCTCTCGTTGTGATTGTTCTCACCTACGTAGGATTATTGTCACCGAGGACAATCCGTCGTTATCGCCGTCACGCGATCGCTGGCATGGCGATTCTGGCTGCGCTGTTGACACCGGCAGACATCTTCTCGATGGTCCTCATGCTCATCCCGCTCTATGTATTGTTTGAGCTGAGCCTGGTGTTTGCGACGCTGATCGAACGGCGCCAGGAGCGGCGCGCGGCGCAGTCACTGACGGGGGGCGGGCTGTCGCCAGCTGACAAGGACGACGGGCTGGAGCAGCCATCCGATGCGTAGCCGTTCGACCGTCCTGATGGTGGTGCTGTTGGTGCTGGGCTGGACGGACTCGGGACGGGGCCAGGAAGAGATCCCCGATGATGGCTTGGTGGGGACGATCCCGTCGCCAGATGAGACGTATGAGATCCTGATGAACCGCGCCGGTGGCAGCGACAGCCTACCAGGACCCAGCGGCGGTCCTATCGAGTATCAGGGACAGCGGCTTCTGTTCTATCCCGAGGGCGAGGTTATCCTGCTCGAAGGTGATGCTTCGACCGAACAGGCTGGGACGGAGCTCAAAGCGGACCGAATACTTTTTCGCAGTCGCGAGGGCGTAGTGGAGGCATTTGGCGAGGCATCTGTCAGCCGCGGACCCTCCGAGCTCAAGGCAGACTCGTTGTTTTACGATCGGCAGTCCGAAACGGTCGCTACGTTCGGCGCGTCTGCACTCAGCGAAGGTCAGTCGGTAACGGAAGGCCTGGACCTGAAGTACGATCTCAATCGCCGCAGTGGTCGGTTAGGCGCCGGCGTCACGACCTACGTCCCCTGGATCCTGACCGGCGATGACATGGAAAAAATCGGCGACTCGACATACTTGGTTCAGGATGGGTACTTCACCACCTGTGATCTTGATGTCCCGCACTATACATTTCGCAGTACCGACATCAAGCTGCGGCAAGAAGATGTCATCGTTGCCTCACCGGTGGTGCTGTATTTCTCTGATATCCCGGTGTTCTATCTGCCATGGTACGTTGAGCCGGCCACTCGTGGACGCCACTCCGGATTTCTCCGACCGCAGATCGGAATTAGCACACTGATTCTCAATAGTGGTCGCGAGCGCAACGTCCGCGATCTCGGCTACTACTATGTCATTAATGACTATGCCGATGCTGCTGTGAGCGCCGACTGGTACGCTGAGTCGCGATTTATTCTACGAGTCGATTCGCGTTACAACATGCGCCACAGTTTTCGGGGGGACTTACACTACGAATCAGTTTGGAACCGTCTCGACGATGAATCCTCACAGCTCATTCGTTACTCGCACGATCATACATTTAGCCGTAGCACAAGGGGTAGTGTAGACGTCAACTGGTCGAGTCGGCGTTCGTTTCTGAGGCGTAACTCGTTTGACCCCGATGAGATCCTCCAGCGTGCGTTTCGGTCGGCGGCCAACTACAGTACGCGCTTCGGATGGGGATCTTTTGTAGCCGGCGGCGATGCCGACTTTCGACTCGATTCCAATCGCACAACGTTCAGGATTCCCGATGTCAGGCTGTCGATCAACCAACGCCCCCTTTGGGGGCGCCGAACACGAGGCGCTGCTGGGGAGGGTCGACCGTTGTGGCAGATCCTCCAATACAGCGCCAGCACATCGTTCGTTGCCACGGTTGAGCAGGCGCAAGTGGATAGTCTTGGGAACGCGCTGACGACGATCCCGACTGACAGTCTGGGAAACGAGATCGAAACCGATCGCGAGACGATTCGAAATGAACAAGACATGAGCGGGCGATTCACCCTGAGCGGACCGCTCAATCTGTTTGGCGTCCTCAAAGCGACACCGTCAGCGAGCTACAATATGTCGCTCCAGAACGATCAGCTTGCCGAGGACGAAAACCTCGGCGGCCGGGGGCAGTTCTCAACCGCAGTGAGTTTCTCGACGAAATTCTTCCGCGTTTACGACTCGGGACTCGGACCGGTCAGAAGATGGCGACATACGGTGAGCCCGAGTGTTGGCTTCAACTACTCTCCCAAGGCAAACCTGTTCGGCGCGCGAGATACGGAGTCAGCCCGAGAAGCGCTCACGGACGTCTTGACAGCGAATGTCAGCTTCTCTCAAGACCTGGATGTCAAAGTGCGACAAGGCGATGAGAGAGAGGAGCTTGCCGATGACGATAGTGGGGGAGAGGGAAGTGAAGAAGAAGAGCAGGAAGAGCGGACCCGGACGATCAATCTCTTGAATGTGACGAATACTTTCTCGTACGATTTCGTTCGCGCGCGCGAACCTGATCAACTCGGCTGGCGGAACTTGAGTACGCGTCTAACGACCGGTGTAGGGCGTAGCTTCAGCGTTTCTTCTTCGTTTGACACTGAGCTGGTCAAACAGGCAGCGTCGCGTGAAACTTTTAATCCGTTCATCCGGCGGGTCACGACTGATTTCTCGGTCCGTGGTGGTGGGTCCCAGGGATCGTTTCGTCAACGTGGGTTCGACGATCGTCGTCAGGGGCGCGATGTCGTTGCAGGACGGGGAACAGACGAGGAAACCGCCGAGGCCGCCGAGGCTTTGGAAGAAGCCGAGCTGGAGGGTCAGGGATTCGGCCCTTGGTCGTTGAACTTAACGCACTCGTGGTCGCGAACCCGCAGCGGTGATAACAACCGACAGAGTCTAGGGATAGGAGCGTCGCTCCTGCCGAGCCCACACTGGAGCTTGAACTATCGAACGACCTACGACGTGACCAGTGGATCGTTTCAGGGGCAGACGTTGGCGTTGGTTCGCAACCTCCACGAATGGCAAGCGACACTTGGGGTTAACATCTTTCCCGCCGAACCGCAGGACCGTGTTCAGATATCGTTCTCTGTCTTTTTGCGAGATGTTCCTGACCTTGAGCTTCCCTACCGGGTGCGACGAGAGTAGCGATTCCGCGTGAAAGAGATGACAACCGAGGATCCGATGAATCCGGAGCAACACAGTGGTGAGACCGTCGTTGTCGATGGGCGAAGTTTATCGCTGGACTCTGTAGAGCGGGTAGCTCGCGCCGGGACGCGTGTGGAGCTGGAAAATGGAGCTCGAGACCGGATGGTCGCTTCGCGGAAGATCGTCGAACAAGCGGTCGCGGAGGGGCGGGTGGTTTACGGGGTGTCGACCGGTTTTGGAAAACTGAGTGACCGCGTGATCCCAGAGAAGGATCTGGCCAGGCTCCAGATCAATCTGTTGCGCAGTCACGCTGTAGGTTTGGGTGAGCCATTCGATGAGCCCAGCGCGCGTGCAATCATGTTACTGCGAGCTAACACCCTTGCGGGTGGGTTGTGCGGCGTTCGCCCGGTGGTCTGCGAGCGGCTGCTTGATCTTCTCAATGCTGATGTCACTCCGTGGATCCCGACCCGTGGATCAGTCGGGGCGAGCGGTGATCTGGCGCCGCTGGCGCATCTCGGTCTGGCGTTGATAGGAGAGGGCGAAGTCTATCGAGACGGTAGACCGGTCGCGGCGGCAGATGTTGCGGCAGTGAGTGGGGTTGAGCCGCTGACGCTCGAGGCCAAGGAGGGCCTGTCGCTGATCAATGGCACTCAGGTAATGACCGGAGTCGGTGTCTTGACGCTACTGGCAGCGGAGCGCGTCGTCGCCGCGGCGGAGGTCGCCGGTGCTATGTCACTGGATGCCACCTGTGGGACTCGATCGGCGTTTGGCGAGGCGATTCACACTGCTCGCCCTCATCCTGGACAGCGGCTGTCCGCGGCGCACCTTCGGAAGCTTTTGGGCGACGAGAGCGACATTTCGCGATCGCATTCCGACTGCGGTGTTGTTCAAGACGCCTACTCGTTTCGGTGCATGCCCCAGGTTCACGGGGCGGTTCGTGATGCGCTGCGCTACGTGCGCAGCGTTCTTGAAATAGAGATCAACGCCGCCACGGACAATCCGCTCGTGTTTGTCGACGGAGACGATCCGCATGGTGGGGCTGTGGTATCAGGGGGCAACTTCCATGGAGCACCGGTCGCTGCCGCACTCGATTTCCTAGCTACTGCCGTGACTGACTTGGCCTCAATATCCGAACGTCGGATCGAGGCCTTGATTGATACCAGGGAAAGTGGGCTACCCGCCTTTTTGGCCAACAAGCCAGGACTTGAGTCGGGCTTCATGGCGCAGCAGATAGTAGCTGCCGCGCTCGTAAGTGAGTGTAAGGGGCTGGCTCATCCTGCGAGTGTGGATTCGATTCCGACCGGTGCCGATCGCGAGGACCACGTTTCAATGGGCGCTTGGGCCGCTCAAAAGGCACGGATGGTGGTGGACAATGCTGAGCGTGTTATAGCCATCGAGCTCCTAGCTGCCGCTCAAGGTATCGACTTCAGGCGTCCACTCAAGACGAGTCCGAGCCTTGAGGAGGCGCACCGACACATCCGAGCCGAGGTTCCTAGGATAGATACCGACCGCTCAGGCTCGGCGGATACAGAGGCTCTCGTGGGGATGATCCGATCGGGTACTCTCCTAAGGTTGGGTGCCGGAGGCAGCTTGTGACTGCGCTCGAAATGCGTCCGACCTGTGAGCGATGCGGTGTCTCTCTTTCTCCTGGTGGGAGCGCGTACATCTGCAGCTACGAATGCACCTATTGCATTGAGTGTACTCAAAAGTTGGGTCATCGATGTTCCAATTGCGGCGGCCAACTCGTCCGCCGGTCCACACGATCCGAAGATGATGCGTGAGGAGCTTCTGACGGGCGGGTGTCTCTGCGGTGCGGTCAGGTACGAGGTTCGAGGACCATTCTTGCGAGTCAGCCATTGTCACTGCTCACGTTGTCGTCGTCATTCGGGCACAGCCATGTCCACCCAGGGTAGGGTGAGACGTGAACACTTTCGACTGGTTGAAGGTGCAAAGTCAATTCGCAGCTACCGAGTCGAGGGGCATGCGAGCAAGGCGTTTTGCAAGGTCTGTGGTTCGAGTCTGTTCGGTGGTGATTGGCCGGATGGCATGGAGGTTTCAATCCGCTTTGGCTCGCTAGATGGCGATCCGGGGATTGTACCGCAGTTTCACACTTTTGTCGGCTCCAAAACAGCTTGGGACGAGATCCGCGACGACCTACCGCAGTATCCCGGCCCGGTGCCCCCCGGGCTTCGATAACCCCAGTCTCACCGCTCTACAGACGGCCCAACGCCTTGTAAATCAGCATCTTAAGCCCGGACAGTTGACATGTCGTCTAAAGGGTATAAGCTTTTTGATTCGCTTTTGCTCCCTGGTTTAATGGCGTTTCGGAGGTGTTGAAGAAGTGGTTTTTGACGAGAGCCGAGAACAGAAGATTCGAGCGCTCCTGTCGCAGCTCTCGGGTGTTGAGGGGGTTCAGATACAGGAGGACGCTCAAGGGCGGATTCAAACGCTCGCGATTCAGGTTTCCAACGATATCGACGCCCGCCGTCTGACCCGGGATGTGGAGTCGGCTCTCCTGTCGGGTCTGGGACTCACCATCGATCACCGGGCGATTGCGATAAGGGCTAATGGATTCAATTCTGTGCAAAAAGGGTTACAAGAATCGCCGGGACAACCGTCGGTACAGTCATTGCGAGGAGAATCATGGCAGGAGCCCTTGCAGCCGGCGGCGCCGGGCGATCGGAGGATTCGCTTCCTAAGTGCGCGGTGTGTGCCCGACGGCGAGTTGTACGTCGAGATCACGGTAGAATTGCAGATCAGAGGCGAAACTTATGCCGGGCAGATTCGAGACGCGGACACCCCACGTGGGCGACTGTTGGCTGCCGCGCGTGCGACCTTGCGGGCGCTGGCTCCCACACTTGAGGGAGAGGCGGCTTTTGTTCTCGAAGGGCTTGAGGAGTTCACGGTGCAAGATACGGCTGGGATTCTGGCAATCCTGGGTGCTCGATCCGGGCATCACCGGTCGTACTTCCACGGCTCCGCCATAATCCGGCAAGACCCCGTGGAAGCGGCAGTTCGCGCGGTGTTGGACGCGCTCAATCGTCTTTGGGCCGGCCGGACTGCAAGCTAGGTTGGATTTAGGAGAAAGGACGCGAATAAGGGGCCGAAAGCTTGACCAGCAAGTAACTGCTTAAGAGCGGCAAAACTAGCGAAGCGCACCGTCCGGTGAGCGGAAACCGGACCTAGTCCTTGAAAGGAGGTGCTGCCTTTGCTCGCTCCAGGAGCCTATGAGCCACTCTTTGCTAAAGTGATGGCTTTGCTTCAGTTGCTGGTGCGGTTTGGATCTACGACGACTCTGAGCTAGCACTTTTCGGCCCCTTTGATTACAGAATGGAAACAAGTCGCCAAGGCAACAGAACATCTCTCGTGATGCTCACCACTGGGTTGATTTTTGTACTAACGGTCGGCTTGGGGGTTGCCTACTCCTTGTCGCCCCAAGCTGCCACGACGAGCAGATTCTTCGTGGGTCTTCTTGCTTTTCTTCTGTTGTCTGTTGCGGCAGAGAAGTACCGTCTACCTGTGAAACTCGGAACGGCACAATTGGGATGGTCGGGAACCACATTCTGGGCTCTGATTGTGCTTTTTCCAACTTTCTGGGCAACCGTGTGCGCAGTCACCGCGATTCTTATCTCCGAAATCATTGTTCACGGTAAAGGTATGGCCAGGTCACTATTCAATGCTGCTCAAGTTGGTTTGAGCACACTATCCGGAAGTCTTGTGTTTCTTGCCTTGGCAGGGACACTCGGACTCGGCTCCAGTGGTGGATTTTTCTTTGCTTTTGCGACTGCAGTCCTGGTCTACTGGCTGGTGAATACGTGGCTGGTCAGCTTCGGCTCAATGGTTCTCTACGGAGAGTCCCCGAGTAGGTTTTGGCAACGGAACTACCAATGGGCATTCTTATACGAGTTCACTTCTGCGCCGCTAGCTCTGGCGGTCGTATACGCGTATGAGGGACTATGGGTAACGGGACTGATCCTGTTAACGCTTCCGATCGTAATGGTTCGACAAGCCTACAGTCAATACCTAGACCTCAAACGGACTTATAACGAGACCGTGCGCACGATGGTGAAGATTATCGAGATGCATGACCCATACACAGCGGGTCACTCGGATCGGGTTGCCAATTATGCGCGGAAACTCTGTGTGGCATTGAATGTCTCACCGGCCAAGACGGAGCGAATCGAACTGGCGGCCTATTTGCATGATCTTGGCAAGATCAACCTCGACTTAACCGGTATAGTGCGAAAGGCTGGAAAGCTGACCGAGGAGGAGCGACGGCTGATCCGAATGCACCCAGTGATGAGCGCCGACTTGGCCAACCAGGTCAGTTACTTCAAGGGTGAGATCGAGGAGATGATCCGCCACCATCATGAGAACTGGGACGGATCAGGCTACCCTCATGGTCTGAGAGGGGAAGAGATCCCCTTTGGCGCCAGGATCATCTTGCTGGCCGACGCGTTTGATGCGATGACAACCAGTCGTGTGTACCGGGAGGCGCTTGACATTGAGTTTGTTAAGGAGGAGTTCCGCAAATTCGCGGGCATCCAGTTCGATCCAGAGCTCGTTCCGGCGTTCCTGGAGAAGGTGGTAAAGGACGGAAGCGAGATCATAAGCAAGCCGATTGACGAGCCCATGGAGGGACAGCGCGCTCGCGCCCCAGAAGTTGTGGCGCACCAGCCTGAGATTCGATCCATCCCACGCAGTTCAGGGTTGTAGTCCATCTTTCCGGCCGCCCTTCGGGCCCAGCCTGGCACAAAACACTGAACGCGTCTAGCCTGTACGGCGTCAATCTCAAGTACTGAGACTGGCCGGAATTTGGTGGACGAGTATTCCAGCCCGCTTGTTGCTCGCCCTGCCAGTCCTTAATGATCACACTCGCAAGAAACAACACAATTGGGTCCGTTGTCTGGATCGCGTGCCGACCCATACGACGGGCGAAAGGAGTTCCTTCAATGAGGAAGAGGTCCATGTTTGCCCTCTTGCTGGTCGCTCTGGCCCTGCCAAGCCTGGCTCACGCGCAGGCTTACGGCGCCAAGGACCACGCCGGCGACCAAGAAGGGAAGGTGGCGATTACCACCGATTCCGATCAAGCGCGCACACTTTTCCTTAAAGCGCGTAGCCTAGCCGAAAAGCTACACGCGGCGGATGCCCGGCCCGTCTACCGGGAGGCGATCGCTGCGGATCCCAACTTTGCGCTGGCTTACTTCGGATTGGCCAATGCCGCCGGATCTAACGACGAGTTTTTTGAGAACTTGGAGAAGGCCGTTTCACTCGTAGACCGAGCGTCAGAAGGGGAACGCCTGATGATCACCGGCCTTGACGCTGGTGTAAAGGGTGACCCCGAAAAACAGCTAGAACTCTACAAGGATCTGGTCGGCGGCTTCCCCGACGATGAGCGAGCCCATCAGTTGCTGGCGGGCTTGTACTTCGGTCGGCAGGACTACGAAACGGCGATCAAGCATTATTCGCACGCGACCAAGATCAATCCCGAGTTTTCACCGGCCTACAACCTGCTGGGCTATGCGAACCGCTCACTCGGCAACTACGAAGCAGCCGAGGCGGCTTTCCAAAAATACATCGAGGTGCTGCCTGGCGAGCCCAATCCGCACGACTCATACGCGGAACTCCTAATGAAGATGGGACGCTTTGAAGAATCAATAGCGCAGTACAAAAAGGCACTCGAGGCGGACCCGAGCTTTCAGTTCTCGTACGCTGGCATAGCGAACAATCAAATGTTTATGGGCGACACTGATGCTGCGCGCGAGACACTCCACGAGATGTATGAGGTGGCGGAAACGGATGGCATCCGCCGCCAGGCGCTGATGTGGATGGCGGCATCTCACATGTACGATGGTGACCGTGGTACTGCGATGGAGGCTATGCACAAGCGTTTTGAAATCGCCGAAGCGAACGATGATCACTTGGCCATGTCCAACGACTACAACTTGATGGGACGCATGTTGCTGGACACAGGCGATGCAGATGAAGCAAGCGCGCTTTTCCAAAAGGCAGTTGATGAGGTGGCCTACGCTGACGTCCCGGAGGAGGTCAAGGAGGCTACCCGCCGGAATCACCACTACACAGCTGCTTTGATCGGGTTGGCGACCGGAGATCTGCAGTCTGCCAAGACGAACGCTGATGCCTATCATGAAGCTGTACAGGCGCACCAGGTGCCTTTCGAGATTCGCCAAGATCATGAACTCTTGGGTCGAATCGCGTTAGCAGAGGACGACAACGAGGGCGCACTCGAGCACTTTTCTCACGCCAACCAGCAGGACCCTCGGGTCTTGTATGCGATGGCTGAAGCATACCAGGGGAAGGGTGATCAGGCGGCCTCAGACGAAATGGCGGAGCAGGCCGCGAACTTCAATCAGCTGAACTTCGCGTTATCGAGTCCTTGATCCAGATCACCAGCGTGGTCACCGAAGCCACGCCGATGGCAAAAGAGAACCAGAAGCGACGCCTGAGTTGCCTGACGGGCTCGAGCTGTTGTCGTAGCTCTGGATCGCTAGCGTCAAGCTCACGAATCAAAACTGCCAGTGTGGCACGTGGCCAAAGGTTCAATTGAACCGGCCAACCACCGTGGCGGTCCCAGATGTCTGGGTGATTTGATTGGATCCATCGCACTGCGCGCCGTGCCCTTCGGTCCGCACGCGAGGATATCCAGGAAGTCCGTAGAACAGCAAGGATCGCCAGACACAAGAAGAAGACCGGAACAAAGCTGGTTTCCATACGGGTGACTCCATCGTGATCGTCCCGCCAAGGCCGGGCCGCCGCCAGCCTCTAACATCGTAGATCGTAGCAAAATGCATGCCCTGGATGGTCGTGATTGGTGGCGACAGAGCAGCCGGAAGTCTTAGCTTTTGACGAAGTTATGCGACCTACTGACGTTACCAACCCGGCCTACTACCACAAGGTCGTCGACTGCCAATGGGGGTGCCCGGCACACACCAACGTCCCCGAGTACATCCGCATGATTGGCCAGGGACGGTACTCAGACGCGTATATGCTGAATCGCGAGTCGAACGTCTTCCCGGGCCGGCCATGCGAGCCAGTCTGCCGGCGTACTCGAGTCGACGGCAAACCGGTGGCGATTTGTCGTTTGAAACGAGTGGCATCGGATCTAAAGGGCGAGGTCACGCATCGCCTGCCAGAGATCCCAAAACGGAAGAACGGGTTCAAAATCGCATGCGTAGGGGCCGGCCCCGCTTCGTTGACGGTTGCGAACGATCTCCTACCACTTGGTTACGAAGTGGTCATCTTCGAACGCTTTGATCGTGCGGGTGGCCTAATGTGGACAAACATCCCTCAATTCCGGCTACCGGTCGAGGTGCTTGATGAAGAGATCGACATGATCCTCGACATGGGGGTGGATATCCGGTACGACACGCCGATTACAAGCATGGATGCGCTCCT
>JBDHIC010000022.1:0-12692 GCA_039589035.1 Gemmatimonadota bacterium
ACCGACCGCTGCCCGAGCCGCAGGATGCGATCACCCGGCTGCACACCCGCCAGGTCCGCGGCCGATCCCTCCAGGACGTAGTCGACGATGACCGGCTCGGCCGGGCCGGCCGGCGCCGGGACCGCGCCCAAACGCACAGCAATCGGTATGTCGACCGGTGGAGCGATCTGCTGCGGTTCGAACTCGCGTGGGTCAAAGACCGGTCGGGTAGAACCCTCAGCGAGATCCCGAATCAACTGAAGACCAAACGCCGAGATCCACCGGATGCCCTCCATGTTCAGATGCTCGATGTCGTCGCTCGCCCGGTGGTAATCATCGTGAACCCCGGTAAACAGAGCCAAGACAGGGATCTGGCGCAGATAGAAGGCGGCGTGGTCCGAGGGGCCGTACCCTTCGGACATGAGCTTGAGATTCAGCCCGACGTTCGCGTTCGCCCGCTCAATTAGTTCGCGCCACTCGCCCGATGACCCTACGCCGTACACGATGAGCTCGTCTTCCAGTCGACCGATCATGTCGAGGTTGATCATAGCCACCGAGTTTTCCAGCGGAGCCGCCGGTCGTGCGACATACTGCGCCGAGCCCAACATCCCTTCCTCCTCGGCGCCAAACGCGACAAACACCAGCGATCGTGACGGCTGGTTCGTTGGATAGGCAAAGAACTGGGCCAGCTCGAGCAACGCTGCTACACCGCTCGCGTTGTCGTCTGCCCCGTTGTGGATTTCCCCCGGAACAGGGTCCAACGATCCGACGCCACCGATCCCGAGACCATCGTAGTGAGCCCCAATCACCACCACTTCGTGCGCCAGTTCGAGATCGCGTCCCGGGACAACGCCGATCACGTTGTGAGTTCTGCGCGTCCGCGGCTTTAGGTCGGCCCTCAGGTTGAGTACCGCATTGGGGATCAGCTGGCTATGTGGTCGCCGAGATTCGTCGATCGCGCGTTGCCATTCGCCCAAATCGCCGCCGCCCACGCTGACGATCCGGCGACCGACCGCCTGCGTGACGGTCATCGCTACAACACCCATGCCTTGGGGCTTCTCGTCGACCCTGAACGGGATTAGGCGATCGATCTCTTCAGTCGCTGGCCCACTCACAAACAGGATCGCTCGAGCACCACGCTCGAGCGCGGTCAGCGCTTTGTACCGCTCGGAGAGAAAGCGCCCAAAGCGGCCGCCAGGGTCATCGCCCTCCGGACTCAACCGCAACACCAGGACGATCTTTCCGCTCACGTCCAAACCGGCATAGTCGTCGTAGCCGAGGTCGGGCGCGCTGATGCCATACCCGGCGAACACCACCGGTTGAACGACACGATCGGCGACCGAACCAGCCAAGGGAAGGAAGTCGATTCCCGGCTCGAAAACCATCGCTCTGAGATCACCGTGTTGGAGAACGAGTCGGTTGTCAGAGCCTAGCTCGACGCCAACCGGAAACTCGAACATCTGGAGGTAGGTCGGGAAGCTCGACGGCGGCTCGAGACCGGCCGATTGGAAGGCCGCGACCACGTAGCGCGCAGCCCGTTCGGCGCCGGCGGTGCCAGCCCGCCGACCGGCCAACGCGTCGCCAGCCAGATGATTCACATGCTGCTCGAGCTCGATGGCTGTCAGGAGCGGCGAGCCGGTAGCCCCGATCGCGCCAGCACCCGTTGCCGCACCGGCCACTTGAGCCCCAGCAACTGCGGGCGTGACGATACCGATCACGATCGCGAGCCCAGCGATTCCGAGACACCGATCGAGCACCATAATGTGTAAATATGAGGGTGCCAACCGAGGTTGGCTAACGAGTGGCTCTACCCGGCAGCGAAGAGCTCAGCCTCGATCACGGTCTTGGCACCATCGGGACCCACAAGATGGAGCCACACGCAGTCTTCGCGGGCCGGGACATCGATCGCGAACGACACGAACGGGCAACACAGCCCCTCGAGCGAAGTAAACTCGGCGAGATCAACCAGCAGATTTCTGGGAAACGCGAAGCTGTAACCGTTCTGGAGCTCAGCTGTTGCGTGATGCGACCGACGGAGCTTCTCGCGCAACGCGTGATAGCGACCGCGTTGGTCGGGTGACAGGATGGCGAAGTTGCAAACCACTTGGCGATTCATCTCGCACTCCGAGCTATGAGCCAGCCGGGCATCTTCTCTTCTATGCCGGCGTGTTCTAGCTCGAAATCTTGCAAGAGTCTTGCCACAGACTCCGGGTCGGTGGTGTTATCCTGGGCCAACATCGCCAATTGGTCCCGCGTCAGGGGCGGCCTCGGGAGGACCCGCTCGGCGATCGCCGCACCTACCCGGAGGGGCCCGATCGGGACGGCCACCGTCTTCCGCCGGTGGCCCATCGCATTCGCCAGTACGTTCACGATCTCTCGCAGCGACAAGATCTCGGGACCTACGACGTCATAAACCGGGTGCGGCGTGTTGTCCATGCGGGCCGCCTGCAGAAAACACTCCGCCACGTCGCCAACCCAGACCGGCTGGAAACGAGTCGTGCCACCGCCGGGAAGCGGCACCACCGGGCTCAACCGGACCGCCCTCGCCAACTGATTCACGAAGTCGTCCCCAGGTCCGAAGATGATCGATGGTCGGAGCACGGTCGCTTCGACGTCGCTCGCGCGCACCGCTACCTCCGCCGCCCACTTCGTCCGGTAGTACTCGGACAACCCGCGCCCCGCTTCCACACCCATCGCACTCATGTGTACGTACCGGCGCACCCCGGCGCGCACGGTCGTTTCCAACACCGTCTTGGTGCCCACGATGTGGGCCTTCTCGAACGATTGCTCGCGCGTTGCGACGATGATGCCCACCAAGTGGATCACCGTCTTGACACCTTCCAGCGCTTCATCGAGGTCGACCGGGTCGCCGACGTCACCGCGAAACAGCTCGACGTGCGGCAGCCGCCCCAACTCCTCGGCGCGCTCGGGCCGCCGCGAAAGGCCTCTCACTCGCCATCCGCGGGCGCTCGCCCGGCGCAGAATCTCGGCACCGACAAAGCCGGTGGCACCAGTGACCAGGATCACGGCGGGGTAACCCGTTGATATCGCGCGCGGTGGATCGGTCTCCCCTGGGCCCGGTATTTCTGCTCGTAGTTGCTGAGATCGGTCATCTCCGCTTCGATCACGGGCGCTGCTGTCAGGTCAGCGTTCGCCTCGAACGTGGCCGTCGCGTTCGCGAAGTACTTCGCGTGATCGGTGACAAAGCGAATCTCTCCACCAGGCTCGAGCGCCTGAGCCGCGGCCGCCACGAAATCCGGACTGACCAGTCGCCGTTTGCGGTGCCGCTTCTTGGGCCAAGGATCAGGAAAGTAGATGTGGAGCACCCGCACCGAGCCGGGCACGATGCACTCGGCAAGAAAGCGCCCTGCATCGGCGCGTACGATGCGAACGTTTCTGAGATCATGGCGACTGACGCGATCGCGCAGGTGCTCGGCATAGGGCCGGGCCCGCTCGATCGACAGAAAGTTGACATCCAAACGCTCCGCGGCAGCCGCGATGAGATAGCTGCCCTTTCCCGAACCGATCTCGATCTCGATTTCACCCGCACGGCCATAGAGCACCTCCCACTCGACCCGGCCACCCAGCGCGTCCAGCGACAGCAGTGGATCCCAACCGGTCCGCTGCGGATCCGGCTGGTGGCGATACCGATCCGAAAACGCCTCGCGAATTGTCGAGTGGGCGATCTCCACGTCGGGGTGTGAGCACTCCACCGCCTCCGCGAGCAGGGCAATCATACGCTTGACCGAGGGCAATGGTTCGACGGGTGGTGACGCGTACAGCCTCACGACGACCGCGGCGTCATGCGTGCGTTGTGCCAGGTGAACGAAGAACCTCCGCGGCCGTCCTGCGATGACCACCAAACATTCGGCCAACGCGTGTTGGCCGCCTTTGCTCAGATAGGTATCGCGGAGTCGCCAAACCGTGTCCGCCTCGCGAACGACGAACGGCTCTAGCTCATCGATTAGCTCGCGAAGCGGCGAGCTCGTGTTAAGGACAACGTGTGGCACGTCACTCGGGCCCTACCCCGCAATCTCTTCCCCGCCGTCCACACCGATCACGTTACCGGTAATCCAGTAGGTCTCCGGTTGCGCCAGCGCGACCAGCGCTTGGGCCACGTCCTCGGGCGTCGTCAGACGCTTGTGAGGGTTTCGCTGGGCCGCCGCCGCCACCATCCCATCGCTGCCCGGGATCTTCCTCAAGGCGGGTGTGTCGGTGACCCCGGCACGGATCGAGTTGACCGTGATGCCGGCGGGAGCCAGCTCGAGCGCCAGCTGCCGGGTATGTGCTTCGAGCGCGGCCTTGGCAGCCGATACCGCGCCATACGAGTGCCAAGCATGGGTGTCGCCGGTGGACGTCATCGAGAATACCCGCCCGCCTTCGACCATCAGGCCTCGATCGACGAGCGCCTGAACCCAGTACAGCAGCGAGTTCGCCATCACATCGAGTGTCATCTCGAGTTCCTTCTGGCTCAGACCTCCCTTGCCGTTGGGTCCGATGAACGGCTTGAGCGTACCGAAGGCGAGTGAGTGGAGCAGGACGCGCACCCTCTCGCCGGACGCCTCGAGCCGCTGATCGATGTGCTCGACGACATCATCTCGTTTAGCCGGATGTGCAGCATTGACATTGAAGAACTCGACATCTCGGCCCGTCGCCTGAAGCTCTTCGAGAACCTCTTCGACGTGCGGCAGCGTCGACTTCCGGTCCAGGTGTACGCCAAAGATGTTGTAGCCAGCGGTGGCGAAAGCGCGTGCAGCTGCCTCGCCAAAACCACTCGATGATCCCAGGATCAACGCCCAGTCCGCCACGCGCACCTCCATTTGCTCGATAATCGTCCCGTGTTGCGAGTCGAGAACCTATCTACTTTAGGGACATGTCGCTGCCCACCCAAAGCTATCGTCTTCTCATCGCCCTGTTCGTGATCGGCGCCTGTAGACCGGCCACAGGTGGTCGCGACGGTGTCCCCGTCTGGCCCGACTCATTGCCCGTCGCGGCCGAGTTTGGCGCGCGACGCGACTGGTCGCCGGTTCGAGCCATACTTCACGTCCACTCGGTGTTTTCACATGACGCGTGTGACAACAATCCGCAGGACGCCACCGAGCAGCCTAACGAGCCGTGCCTGAATCGCTTCCGGGCCGCACTATGCCAATCAAACGTCGATGCGGCCTTTCTGACCGAACACGATCGATACCTCGTGCGTGCCGATTCGGTGGCCGAAGCGTTGTCGCTGCGCGCCGAGGACCGACCTGTGCGCGTCAACGGGCGTGTCGTAGCAACGCGACTCGCGTGCGGGACACTGTTATACCCGGGCGCTGAGAACGCGCTCATGCCGATCGGTTTCGACTCGCTGCCCTCTGGTACTCGCGAGGAGCGTCGTTCTTTCTACGACGCCAAGGGTTTCGCGGCTGCCGACGATTTCCGTAACTACGGCGCGATCGTCCTCTTGTCGCACACCGAAGACCATCCCGTCTCACAGATCGAAGCCTCCGGGCCCGACGCGATCGAGATCGTCAACCCGCACGCCATCTTCGCACCCAAGCATCGCCGGTCCCAGGGCCTGCCGCGGTTAGGCGCGTTCATCGAGCTGATGCCTTTTCTCTTGCGTCAAACACCAGCCCATCCGGACCTGGCTTACCTCGCGATCTTTCGGTCGAATGACGTAGCGCTCGACAAGTGGGATCGGTTGCTCGCCGACCGTATGGTTTTTGGTTTTGGCGCCTCTGATGCCCACGAAAACTCGGTGCCGTGGAGCTTCTCCGATGGCGACCGCGGCGACTCGTACGAGCGTATGATCCCGTGGGTCACCAACGTCGTCTTCATCCCCGCTGAGGCATCGACCACTGTCGCCGAACACGCAGCGGCGATCGAGGACGCAATCCGAGCCGGTCATTTCTTCGCCGCCGTCGAGGCTTGGGGAACGCCAAGCGGATTCGACTTTCGCCTCGAGGGCCCGCACGGAGTAGCAGAAATGGGGTCGACGATCGGGTTCAGGGACAGCCTGCGACTCGTAGCGGTGGCACCGACAGTGGTCGGGCTTGGCGAGAATCACTCCACCGGTAGGATCGCGTTGCAGCTGTACCGCATCGACCCAACGGGCGCGCGAGAGCTGGTGGTCGAATCAACCGATCGCATCGACGCGCCAGTCCTGAAACCAGGCACGTATCGCGTCGAAGTCACCATCGAGCCGCATCACCTGACGCCATATTTGGGGATCCACGCGCGGAAACTGATCCGCGAGATCGACTGGATTTACTCGAACCCGATTCGTGTCGTCGCCGCACCGCGTCCGGTTGCCCAAGCTGATAGGGCGGAATAACTTCAGCCTTCGATCGGCGAACTCTTTGCTGGTCGCCCTCCCCGGTAGCTCAGTTGGTAGAGCAGGTGGCTGTTAACCACCGTGTCGCTGGTTCGAGTCCGGCCCGGGGAGCCAGTTTCAGCGGCCGCCGGGTGTCCGGCGGCCGTTTTCTCACCAACGTATGTGGCTAGATGTCGCCTGGACTTTGAATCCGAAAGACAAGTGCTGCCAGCGCTCCGCCAGCCAGCGGTCCGACCAAGTAGAACCAGATGTACGCGAGCGAGTTACCACCAGCGAGCAAGTCGAATACCGCGGGTCCCACGCCAACCGCCGGATTGAACGCGCCACCCGAGATCGGTCCTCCGGCGAACACTGCCACAGCAAGCGTAAACCCGATCGCAAGACCGTAGAACGAGTTGCCCTCGGTGTCGATCGCGGTCGCGGTCTGGAGCACCATCAGTGCCAGCGCGAACGTAAACAGGAACTCGACCATCAGCACCGCACCCACGGAGTGACTCGCCGAAGACTCGAGCGCGAACGACTGCCGCGTTATCGCGTACACGCTGCCCGCGGCCAGAAACGCACCCAGGAACTGCGCGATCCAGTACGGGACGAGCTCCCGCCCGTCGAGCCGGCCGCGCATCCACACCGCCAGCGATACCGCCGGGTTGTAGTGACCCCCGGACACGTGCCCACCCATGTACACCATCACCATGAGGACCGACCCGATCGCCAAGGGCGCAAACGGCGTTCCCCCGATCACCGTCAAGCCGACGGTGAAGACGAGGAAAAATGTGCCGATCGTCTCGGTTAACAATTTTCTACTCATCAGACCGACCTCCGTCTCGGGTCGCGCAAACCTGCCTCACTGGCCGTGTCCTCGGAATCTACCACATGAAGCGTTGACGTGGCGGTAGTAGACTTCGCCACATGGTCCAACCTATCCTCGCCACCGGCGCGATCTTTATCATGGTCGCGTGTCTGTTCTTGATCCCCCTCGGTTTCCCGGGTACCTGGGTAATGCTGGCCGTGCTCGGCATTGGGGCATGGCTCGGAGAGGTTGCGTGGTGGGTGTGGGGCGTGCTGATCGGGCTGGCCGGACTTGCCGAGGTGGCTGAGTTCCTGATCGTGCGCCGCGCCAGCCAACAGTTCGGCGCGTCGCGGAAGGCGTTTTGGGGTGCGATCCTTGGGGGGATCGTGGGCGTATTGATCGGTTTGCCCATACCACTGCCGTTGGCCGGACCCTTGATCGGAGGACTCGTGGGCACGTTCGGGGGCGCAGCGGTGGTCACGTGGTGGGAAACCAAGCACATGAAGACGGCCGGTCGGGCGGCGTTTGGCGCACTCGTCGGGCGAGCGTTCGCAGCCGCCGCCAAGACCGCGGTCGGGTTTGCCGTGCTCATCATCGGCGCGGCCTCACTACTGCTGAGGTGATGTGCGTTTTCGAGCCGTGATCTTTGATCTCGATGGCACGCTGGCCGACACGCTGAGCGACATCGCCGAAGCGATGAACCGCGCGTTGGCGGCGCACGATCTCCCGACGCTTCAGCCCGACGCGTATCGTGCGCTCGTCGGTGAAGGCGTCGAGCGACTGGTCGAGCGTTCCGTCCCGGCGGATCGACCCGATCTGGTCGGCCCAGTGCTCGAGGATCTCAAGCGCCACTACACAGCGCACATGCTCGATCAGACGACCGCCTATCCGGGGATTCCCGAGCTGCTCGATCGATTGGCCGAAAGTGGGTTGCCGATGGCGGTGGTGAGCAACAAGCCCGAGCCAGCCACCCACTCGATGGTCGAACAGATGTTCGACCGCTGGCGTTTCGCAGCGGTTGTCGGCGGCATCGATGGAGTCCCGCTCAAGCCGGATCCGACTGTCGTCTTGAAGATCGCCAGAGGATTGGGCATCGAGCCTTCGGCGTGTGTCTATTTGGGCGATACGATGACCGATATGCAAACCGCTGTCGCTGCCGGTATGTACCCGGTCGGCGTGCTATGGGGATTCCGTGATCGCGACGAGCTGTTAGCGCACGGAGCCAAGGCGCTGATCGAGCAGCCGCTCGACTTACTGACGCTGCTTGACGAGCCTAACATGTGACGTGATAAACACCTGGGGAGGAGTCCTGACGATGAGTTTCAACGATTCATGCCCTTTGATCACGATCGCCGTCCTGGGATCTGTGCTGGCCAGCTGGATGGTCGCTCGCCCCGTCTCCGGACAGGAACCGGACGACGCCCAAGCCGGCTTCTACGAAGTACAGCGGCCGCTGCCGCACCCGCTCCAGATCCCCGCTACCTATCAGCGTGCGATCGCTAATGGAACGCGATCGGAGAGCGGAGCACCGGGGCCACGGTATTGGCAGCAGTGGGCCGAGTACGATCTGAACGCGAAGCTCGATCCCGCCGCTCATCGTCTCGATGGTACCGCCAACATCATTTATTACAACAACTCGCCCGATACGCTTGGGGTGCTTTGGGTTCACCTCCACCAGAACATCCACGCGGAAGGTGCGATTCGCTCCGACGAGATGGAGGTTACGGGTGGGGTGGAGCTCAGCCGCGTCGTGGTCGACGGCGTTGAGCTCATGGAGACCGACCCTGACTCGGTCGGGTACCACGTATTCGGGACGCGAATGCTCATTTCCCCCCCGGCGTCCATCGCCCCGGGAAGTACGGCCGAGCTCGTCCTCGAGTACAGCTTCGTCGTTCCGCAAGCTGGTGCCGGGAACCGCATGGGGCACAGCGGCGACGACTTCTACTTCCTCGCGTACTGGTACCCTCAGATGGCGGTATACGATGATCTGGTGGGTTGGCACTTCGACCTGTTTACCGGAAACGCCGAGTTCTACGCCGGGTTTGCGCGTTACGACATCGAGATCGAGGCGCCCTCGGACTGGTTGATCGTCTCCACGGGAGAGTTGCAGAACCCCGACCAGACACTTTCCGCCACGGTGCGTGAGCGGCTGACGACCGCGGTGGACAACGACGAGATCGTGCCGATCGTCACGCCTGCCGAGTTCGGGCGGGGTTCAACGTGGGAGGACGCCGGCGCGTCGATCCGCTGGCATTTCGTCGCCGACTCTGTGCACGACGTCTCGGCCAGCGTCTCCCGCGCATCGAACTGGGACGCGACTCGCACCCCTGTCGGTGATCGCGATGGCGACGGCTCGATGGACTACGCGCTGATCAACGCCCTCTATCGGGACAGCGCCCCGTTCTGGAAAGAAGCCGCTCGGTATTCCCAACACTCGATCGCCTTCTTGTCGGAGTACACCGGATACTCGTACCCGTGGCCCCACATGACCGCCGTCGAGGGTGGTGGGATCATCGGTGGTGGGATGGAGTTCCCGATGATGACCCTGATTGGTGACTACAACGAGCGCGGGCAGGAACGGTTGTACATGGTCGTCGCACACGAGCTCGCCCACATGTGGATTCCGATGATCGCGTCAAACAACGAGCGTCGATACGCGTGGCTCGATGAGGGCACGACGAGCTTCAACGAGAATCGGGCCCGGGAGGACTTCTTCCCCGGTCGCGATCACGATCTCGAGGATCGAGGCGAGTACATCGAGCTCGCGCTGCGGGAGGGCGAGGGGGAGATCCTGCGCTGGTCCGATTTCCACTATCCCGGAGCGTACGGTGTGGCGTCCTATGAGAAGCCGTCGCTTGTGCTGCGCGCCCTGCGCGGCATGCTCGGTGAGGAAACGTTCATCGAGGCGTACCATGAGTTCTGGGATCGATGGGCGTTCAAGCATCCGTACCCCTGGGACTTCTTCAACACGTTCGAAAACGTTTCCGGCCGCGATCTAGATTGGTTCTGGTCGGCGTGGTACCAAGAGACGTGGACACTCGATCACGCCATCGGTGAAGTACGGCTTCTCGGGGACGGCCGGGCTGAGATCGAGATCATCGACGAGGGTCTCGTGCCGATGCCGGTCGACGTCGTCATTACGCGTGAGGACGGATCGACCGAGCGCCACGAGGCACCGGTCGATATTTGGCTTCGAGGTGCGGTGAATACCTTCGTCGCGACACGCCCCGGAGCCCCAATCGCGAGGATCGATCTGGACCCGGAGCTCGACTTCCCCGACGTCGACCGGACAGACAACACGTGGCCGGCAGAGGCTGGTTCGGCACGATAAAGCGAGAGACCCGCCGGGGGACCGGCGGGTCTCGCCAAAGAACAGTTCCTGTGTGTGTCCTGTTCAGGCGTCGCTCATATGCCCGTTGACGAGCTTCGTCATTTCGAACATGCTGACCTCTGCCTTGCCGTCGAACACCGCCTTCAGATTGGCGTCGGCGACGATATTTCTCTTGTTCTTCGGGTTCTGGAGGTTGTTTTTCTTGATGTAATCCCAGAGTTTCTTCGTCACTTCGGTGCGTGGCTTGGGCTCGGGGCCAACGACTTTCGCGAGGGCAGCATCGGGCTTCATCGGTTTCATGAACGCCGGGTTCGGCTTACGCTTGGTCTTTGCTTTTGCCATCTCGTAGCTCTCCGAAAAGGGTCGTCTTAAGTAGCCTGCAGCGTTCTTCAACGGGGGCGAGCGAACCGGGGATATCCGCTCCGGTCACTTTTTCGTACAACATTCGAGCCTAAAACGCAAGGGAACTCACGCAACTATGAAGGATGTAGACGTCACGTTTCGAAGCCTGGACGAACGGCTATGGGTAGCCGAACACTCATTGAAGATCGCCGGCATCGACTTCGGTCGACGCATGACGGCGGTCTTGTTGGGCAGCGGTGAGCTATGGCTTCATTCCGTCGCATACCTCACCCCGGACCTTCGCGCGCAGCTCAATGCGATAGGTCCGGTGCGCTTTATCGTCTCTCCTAACCGCTTTCACCACAAGTACATGGAGCACTATCGAGAGGCGTACCCAGAAGCCGAATTGCTCGCCTCACCGGGACTGCCAGAGCGGCGGGAAGACCTGTCATTTTCCGGAACCCTCAGCGACCAGCCGGACCCGCGGTGGGTGACCGATCTGGATCAAATTGCGTTCCACGGGAACCGCATCTCGACCGAGATCGTCTTTTTTCATCGTGCGAGTCGGAGCTTGATCCTCACCGATCTTTGTTTCAACCTGCCACCCAGCCGCCCATTCTTCACACGACTCGCCGCGCGAGCGCTCGGGGTTTACAATCGCCTCGGCGTCAGCTTGACGATGCGCCGTGGAATGTCCGATCACGACGCCGCGCGTGCGTCACTGGAGCGTATCCTCGAATGGGATTTCGATCGCGTCATCATCGGTCACGGTGACATCGTCGAAACCGATGGTCGTGAGAAGCTCGAGCAGGCCTTTGCTTGGATGGAGTGAAACGGGGGGCGACATGCTAGAGACACAACTTGCACAGCTCTTCATGCAAACCGGCAAGGACCATCACCTCGCGTTTATCGAAACCGACGGTGAAGACCCTGATTGGCCGCAATGGTACGCCGAGTACCTGGAGCATCGATTGCCAGAGCTTCTAGAGTCATTCGAGCTGAGCCGGCCCTTGATCGCGCAAGCGCTCATCGAGGTTGACCAGTTTCATCGCGAGTCGAGCAACGGTGAATGGCCTCAGGCGTACGCGCAGTTCTTCATCAACCGCTTCGGCTCGCCTGCCGACGACTAGGAAAACAACCAACCTCGGATGGGCACAAACATGGATCTCAAGGCTGTCATTTTGAATTGCACGCTCAAGACACGCTCAAGAGGTCACCCGCTATATCGAACACTCGGGCACTGATCGACAAAGTCATCGATCTAATGGAACCCTTGGGCGTCGAGTCCGAGGTCATTCGCATCGTCGACTACAATATCCCGTTCGGTGTCTCCTCAGATGAGGGCGACGGTGACGAATGGCCGGCGATTCTGGCTAAGCTCCGAGGGCGACGGTGACGAATGGCCGGCGATTCTGGCCAAGCTCCGAGCGGCAGACATCGTCATCATCGGCACGCCGATTTGGTTTGGCGTGCGGTCGGCGGTCGCACAGCTCGTGATCGAGCGGCTTGACGGCACCTACGATGAGGGGGACCCCGAGACGGGTCAGTTCCCGCTGTACAACAAGATCGCCGGGGTGGTGGTGACCGGAAACGAGGACGGAGCCCACGACGCCGCAGCAAACACGCTGTTCAACCTGTCACACATGGGATGCGTCGTACCGCCAAACTCGGATTGCTACTGGGTCGGTGATGCGGGCCCAGGACCGAGCTATATCGAGGCTGGTGGCGACAAGCACATGTACACCAACAAGACGGCCCGCTACATGGCCCACAACCTGGTGTATATGGCCAAGCTCATGAAGGCCCATCCGATCCCGACTAACCTGAAACAACTGATCGCCGACGCAGAGGCAGCCAGTCATGACGACTGTCCGCCGAGCCACCACGCGTCAAGCGCGTAAACATGAAACACTTGCAACGCGGAGGTCTTCCCT
>JBDHIC010000023.1:0-11921 GCA_039589035.1 Gemmatimonadota bacterium
GCAGAAGACCTTGAAACAGCACCTCGAAGAGTTCCCAAAGCCTGATCCGCTGTTTCGTCTGCGATTGCCGAAACTGGAACAACTGCCAAAAGAGATCGCCCGCAAGTGGCCAGCTGCCGAGCTCACTGACTCGCTGGCAACTCCGCGAGGGTTGAAAGGCTTTCCGATCGATCACACCGTGGAGCCGACGACCACCTTGGGCGGGCCGAAAGCGGCGCAAAAGACGCTTCAAGAGTTCTTGCGATGGAAGCTGCAGCATTACGACGCCGATCGGAATCAGCCCGAGGAAGACGTCACGAGCGCCTTGTCGCCGTACCTTCACTTCGGTCATATCTCGGCTCATCAGGTGTTCTCGGAATTGATGGCGGATGATGGTTGGACGATCGATGCTGTGGCCGAGAAAGCCAGTGGTAGCAGGCAAGGATGGTGGGGAGCGAGTCCCGAAGTTGAGAGCTTTTTGGACGAACTGATTACGTGGCGCGAAATCGGTTACAACATGGCATGGCAACGGCCCGACTACGATCAGTACGAGTCTCTTCCCGACTGGGCCAAGAAAACGCTTGCCGAACACACCGCCGATTCGCGTGAGTATTTCTACACGTTAGAAGAATTCGAGACCGCTGCGACCCACGACGAGCTTTGGAACGCCGCACAAAGACAACTCGTGCGCGAGGGCCGTATCCACAACTACCTGCGGATGTTATGGGGCAAGAAGATTCTCGAATGGTCGAAGCGTCCCGAGAGCGCGGCCGACGTCATGATCGAGCTAAACAACAAATACGCGCTCGACGGTCGTGATCCGAACAGCTACAGCGGCATCTTCTGGTGTCTCGGTCGCTACGATCGGGCGTGGGGCCCGGAGCGCCCGATCTTCGGGAAGATCCGCTACATGAGCAGCGAGAACACCGCCCGGAAGGTCCGCGTCCACGATTACTTGGAGGAGCACGGAGCCTAGGCTCTCAGGTCCTCTCGAGGAGCGTGAGAGCGAACCGCGGTCTTCGTTCCCTCAGGCTACCCAACAAAGCGTCGGCGACGCCCTCCGAGGAGGCCAGCTTCTAACCGGTGATCAAGAGACCATCGACCACGACGTGAGGCTGCCAGTCGTCGGCCCGCTCGTAATGGCCTCCGAGTTCCTTTAGCTGGTCCACGACGAGGAACGGCACGACATCCGTAAGCTCGACGGCGGCTTCCTCGGTGTTGCTGAATCCCGTGATGCGTTTGCCGGACGCAAGCGGTCCTCCTTTGGGGTCCTTCACTCCGACGAGCACGGTCGGGGCATGGCAGACCGCGGCGACGGGCTTGTCTTGACTGAGAAACGTCTCGATCAACGCGATCGAGTTCTTGTCGTGCGACAGATCCCACAACGGGCCGTGACCACCCGGATAAAAGACGGCGTCGAAGTCGTCTGCCGACACCTCGTATAGCTTTTTTGTCTCGGACAGCGCCGCGAGCGCTTCGGGATCCGACTCGAAACGACGCGTGGCCTCGGTCGGTAATCGCCCACAGACGCGCCCCGCGACGAAGGTTGAATGCTGGCGGCTCTGGCGTCTTGAGGGCGTCGGGTTTTTTCCTACACAAGAGGTAGGCTTTTCCCCGACAGACTTGGGTACAAAACTAAGCCAGACTGCTACTAATGCGTAATCTGAACAAGCTCTTTCCGCGGCTCTCGATACGAAGCAAACTAGCGGTTGCGTTCGCGCTGCTCGCAACCACGCCGCTTCTGATCGTTAGCGCCGTTGGAACCCATATCACGCTGCGGCAGATCGAGACGTCGGCCTCGGCCTCGCTCGACCATGATCTCGTCACCGCTCGGGGCCAGACCGAGCGAACACTGCGAGCTGCCGTAGAAGACCTCGTTTTCCTGTCTGAAACGCATCTCAGAGAAGGGATCGAGAAGCGGGTTGACTTCGCTTCATTCGAGTGGGCTACAAGAACCTTTCTCGGGCTCAATAAGGCTTTCTTTCAGATCAAGCTTTTTGCCGCTGATGGCGAACCGATGGTGGCCACGAGCGCGATTGGGCTCGGCCCGTCGGACCCAAGCCGGGCGTCAGGCGGGGCGTATTACACGATGCGCGCCCGCGGACTCGAACGCGGACAACATCTACTCCTGCCGGTGGAGATCCGAGGTGTTGGAGACGGGGGGGACAGTGTAGAAGCGATTCCTGCCATAGCGATTGTCTATCCCCTGCGTGACGAGGACGATCGGCTGCTGGCGGTCGCCGTGGGGGAGGCGTACGCCTCTGAGTTGTTTGGATCGCTAGAGTACGGTTCTCCACAGTTGGCTGGCGTGACGGGTCTGATCGACGGACAAGGTCAGTTTCTGTACCACTCCGAACGCAAGAGCGACTGGAACACGTTACTCGCTAACGACAATCTCGACTCTGACTTCGAGTCCCAAGTGGCCCAGCAGATTCTGGCTGGTACACCGGGAAGCGTGCGAACCGCTAGAGACGAGCTCGTCAGCTTCGTGCCTCTCGACTTGGTCGGACCGGATGGTCGACCACTTCTCATCTATCGGGTGGTTCCGACATCACTCTTTGATCAGCCGTCCCGCTCGTTTCTGCGAAATGCGCGATTCGGGAGTCTGCTGGTACTGCTGATTGCGGTCCTTCTGGCAATCGTGGCGGCCAACCAGTTCACGCGACCGATATATCAACTTCGCGGTGGTGCTCGGCACTTGGCGGCGGGCGACTTTGACCACGAACTCGATATCGCGACGAACGACGAGCTCGAGGACCTGGCGGCCGATTTCACTCGAATGGCGGATCGCCTCCACGGGCAACAGGAGATCCTAGAAGATCAAGTCGCGGAGCGAACCGCCGCACTACAGGAGGCTCACGCCGAGCTCGAAGAGATCTTCGCCCACTCCGATGATGCGATCCTCCGTCTAGACCCCGATGGACGAGTAAGGGTATGGAACCGCGGCGCCGAGAAGATCTTTGGTTATACCGAGAGGGAAGCCATCGGTCGCGTTGTGAACGATCTCCTGATGCCGCCCGGAGAAGCCGGCCGGCAGAAGGCCAAACACATCAGCCAAGAAGTCCAAAGAAACGGAGCTCTCCTCAACTATCAGACGAACCTGCTACGCGAGGATGGCAACCCGGTGGATGTCAGCCTGTCTCAGACGATCATTCAGGGAGATTCGCGAGAGCCCTTAGGGTACACGCTGATCATTCGCGACGTGACGCAGCAAAAAGCGTTCGAGAAGCAATTGCTGAAATCCGAGCGACTGGCCGCGGCCGGACGGCTAGCCGCCGGTGTCGCTCACGAGATCAACAACCCGATCGGAATAGCCGTAAACCGCCTGGACTGCCTGGAGCTAGAAATGAACGAGCAATGCGCCGAATGTTTTGCTCGTGAGGATCTGCAAGTTGTAAGGGCCCAAACGGAACGCGTAGGCGAAGTAGCGCGCCGACTGCTGAGTATCGCTCGATCAGAGCCCGCAAGGAGTGTTCCTCTGGATCTGAGTGGATTGGTCGGCGGTGTTATCGCCTTTCTCCAGCCAGGATTAGAGAAGCGGGGCCTGGACTTCGAATGGGACCTTTCGGTCGACCTGCCAACCATCAAGGGTAGCCCACGAGGGTTGGAGTCAGTGGCTATGAATCTGCTGCTCAACGCGGCGGATGCCTCACGTCCGGGCGAGACGATCAGAGTCGCCACCCGTGCGGTCAACGGTGGACGCAAGGTCGAGCTCGAGGTTACCGACACCGGCGCAGGGATTTCACCGGATCTCGTGGACCGCATCTTCGAGCCGTTCTTTACCACTAAGGTCGAACCTTGGGGTACGGGCTTGGGGTTGGCCGTCACGCGGGGCATCGTCGAGGAGCACAGCGGTGAGATACTGGTCGAGAGCCGGCCGGGCGAGGGGAGTCGATTCATCGTGAGACTACCTGTGGAGGCTGAGTGAGTCTCCTGAATCCCGGCCATGTTCTTGTTGTCGATGACGAGCCTGAAATGCTCGAGAATTGCCGGCGCCTCCTGTCTCGGGAGGGTCATCGGTGCACGACACTTGATCGGGCGGCGGAGTTTCTGCAGACCCTACGGGAGAGCGAACCGGACGTCGTGCTTTGCGATCTCCGCATGCCGGATGCCGACGGAATGCAACTCCTGGCGGCCGCGCGCGGCGAAGACTCCGACCTCCCGGTAATTCTAATTACCGGGTTTGCCACGGTGAGCTCGGCCGTTCAGGCGATCCAAGAGGGGGCCTTCGACTATCTAGCGAAGCCGTTCACCGCCCAACAGCTCAACGTGACGATCACCCGCGCGTTGCGTCAACGACGGTTGACCGAAGAGAATCGGAAGCTGCGCGATCAGGTGGCTCGACATCAGGAAACCACCGAAATCATCGGTGAGAGCCGGGCCATTCTACGACTCAAGGAACGCATCAAGAAGGTCGCTCCGACCGATGCTAACGTGCTGATCTGGGGTGAAAGCGGAACAGGGAAGGAGTTGGTCGCGCGATCGCTCCACGCTGGAGGAGTCCGAAAAACGGGTCCCTTTGTTCCTGTCGACTGTGCGTCGATCCCGGAGACATTGCTTGAAAGCACGTTGTTTGGCCACGAGAAAGGGGCTTTCACAGGAGCCGTAGCCCGACAACGTGGGCTACTCGAGCAGGCTTGTGGCGGCACGGTCTTTCTCGACGAGATCACCCAGATGAACCCGCCGTTGCAGTCACGCTTGTTACGTGCGTTACAGGAACGAGAGCTGAGACGTGTGGGTGGCGAAACGGTAATCGAGTTGGATATCCGAGTTGTCGCTGCGACCAACATCGAACCCGCCGAAGCCGTCGAACAAGGATTCCTTCGTGAAGATCTGTACTATCGTCTCAATGTTGTTCCGATGGTGCTCCCGCCCCTGCGTGAGCGGGACTCGGACGCCGTCCTCCTTTTTCAAGACTTTCTCACGCGATTTGCCGAGACTCATGGTAAACCGGTGCCGACGGTAACTCGAGGCGTTTGGGACACTGTGGAGCAATACCCATGGCCCGGAAACGTGCGGGAGCTGAAGAACGTGGTGGAACGGTTGGTCATCCTGGACGACGAGGGAAAGATAGGTCTCGCCGACCTGCCGGGTTCGATGGGTCGGCCGGATTTACATGTTGGCGACCCCGGCCTGCCTTCGTACTCTGATCTTCCCTACGAACTTGCGCGTCAACAGGCCACCCGCGCCTTCGAAGCCCGTTACCTGGGGGCAATTCTCGAACGCTACGACGGGAACATTACTCGCGCCGCAGAGGCCGCCGGCCTCAATCGCCGCACCCTGCATCGTTGGTTGCAGCGCATCAAGTCCGAGCACAGCGCGGACGAGAAGTGAACTCGCTTAGCTCCATCACGGTGTTGTTTGTTGCCTGGACCCTGATGCCCGAGTTGGCCATCGGACAGAGTAACGCCATCACAGGAAACGTGTTTCTACAAGAGGTGCCCGCTGATGGCGCTGTCGTGCACCTGTATCACGAGTCGGTCCCGATTGATGCAACGACGGCCGAGACCTTCATTATCGATCAGCGGAGTCTCCGTTTCGTTCCTCAAGTCCTGTCTGTCCTTCCCGGCCAGGAGGTCCAGTTTCGAAATAGCGATCCTCTATTTCACAACGTCTTTAGCCCCGACACGCTCGGGGAGGACTTCGATCTCGGCACGTACCCGGCGGGCCAGTGGCGTAGCCATCGATTTCGCCGACCGGGGGTCCACCCGATTCTCTGCCACGTTCACCCGGAGATGGAGGCCTACGTGGTCGTGGTGACGACTCCTTACCACGGAGTCTCGGACTCGACGGGCCGGTTCCGCGTCGGGAACTTGCCTCCGGGCACGTTTGCGCTCGAGGTCTGGCATCGCCGTGCCGCCCCCTACACGCGCACCGTGACTGTGCGAGAGAATAGCGATCTCCGACTTGAGATCCGGCTCGACGGGCGCCGAAGTTCGCTCAGAGCCCGACGCTGAGGCAGGGATGCTAATCGATCGTACCAAGCTCCAGTACATCTGCCTGGTGCTTGCGCTTCTCGCACCGTTATCCGTTTTGCTCTTTGGCTCCTTGTCTGCGGCCGATAGTGAGAAGTTGTCTGATACAGAGATTCCGGTTTTTGCCAGGCTGTACCGCACTAGTTGCTCGACCTGCCACACGGCTGCGCCAAAGCTCAACGTTCTCGGCGAGGCGTTTCGATTGAACGGTTACCGGTTCCCTGAAAACAACGAGCTGCTGCGCAAGGAGAAACCGATCCCGCTAGGGACGGATCCCTGGAAAGAACAATGGCCACGCGCCATTTGGCCAGGCGAGCTACCGGAGACCGTGCCGTTCGCGCTGAGGATTGTAAACGACGTCCAATTCACCCGGGACGAGACGGTGGACTACGACTGGACGTACCGGTTCCCAAACGAGATCTATCTGTTGTCAGGTGGCTCGCTCGGCGAGAGGATCGGCTTCTTCGTGGAAGCGGAGTGGACCCATGACGATGGTGTCGAGCTCATCCAGGCCAAGGTGCCGTTTCAGGACCCGCTACCGTTTCTCCCGGATCGTCTGCTCAACATCTGGGTAGGCAAGCAAAACCTCTATTTGCTCACGTTTGGAGATCGCCAGATCGATCGGGCTGCCAGACAACGCTTGCTGTGGTCTGAATTCGACGTATCGGAGCTGGAATTGATCAATCCCGATTCGGGAGAGATCCTTCGCTCAGCAAATGACTTACAGCCCCGGTTCTCACAGCCGGCTATCGAGATCAACGGAATCGTGGGCCATTGGACATACTACGCCGTGGGTCTCAGCCAGGGGACTTCCGACCTCGCGACAGATAACAACGACAGCAAGGATTTCTTTTACAAGCTGCGACACAAGTTCGGCGGACTCTCCTTGGACGGAAGGTACGACCCGGGAGGCGGTCCAGTACTGGGCACGGGCGGACAGCTCTTCGATCGAGCGCTCATCGTCGAGCACTTCGGCTACGTTGGAGAGTTTCCCGTCGATGAGGGCGTTCAGGACGAGTATCGAACGTTCGGGTTGTCAGCGCGCTGGCTGAATGGCCCACTGGATCTCGGAGCTGGATACGTCTGGGGGGAGCACGACAATCCGTGGGGGCTAGCCCCGCCACGAGGTGTGACTCACTGGAGCGCCTTCACCAAGGCCGAGTACTTCATTTATCCGTGGCTCATGGGGTCACTCAAGGGGGAGGTGCTCAGAGACACGACCGCCAGGAGGCTCCGGGCGGACGGGTTCAGTCCGGGGTCGCTGGATAGCACTAGGATTCTCCCAGGCGTTGTATTCCTCATCCGACAGAATGTGCGCGCCGTGGTGGAAGCGGAATTCTATTCACGTCACGATCCTTCCGAACAAGCCGACCTGCGGAAGCCTCACAGCGTGTGGGTCCGGCTCGACGTCGCCTTTTAGAGACAGCATCAGCTGGGACTGCCAGGGTCTCGGTTGTGTCGGCGGCTGTCACACCCGAGCACAACTCCCGGGCTTTCGGCGACTAGGCTAACTGTCTCGTAACCAACGGGTTACGACTGCACCAATAGTTCCCAAAAGGCGCGGCCTCACACTTGCCTTCCCGCGTTTCAGAGGACGGCAAGAAACCCCGTCCGCCCGCACAAACATCTCGCCAGCAAAGGGGGATACAACGATGAACTCACGACGGCTTCTTCCGTGGCTGATGGGGATTCTGGCTGCGGTCACGATGATCGCGTTGATCGCTCTCGTCGGAGCGTGCGACGAGGGGAGCACGGCCGGTCCTGCAGGTCCAGGTCCAGCTCCGGGTCCCGGTCCGGGCCCAAGTCCGGTAACTGCATCCGACTGGGTGAGCTCGGTGGATTGGGCCACGGCCACAGTTGTGCAACTGGACATGGTGGAGGGTGGAAGCAGCGCCTACTCGTACTCGCCCAGTAACATGACGTTTGAAGCCGGTAGGCCCTACATCCTGCAGATCAACAACCCAGCTTCGAACCAGGAGAAACACTACTTCGCGACCGAAGGTCTCGGAGACTTCTACAAGGCGATCGCCACGCGCAAGATCCAAACCGCCGACGCCGAGTACAAGGCGCCTCACTTTGAAGCCGTAGAGTTGTTGATCGGCGGCAGCCTCGAGATCTACTTCGTGCCCGTTCTGGGTGGGACCTACGATTTCGTGTGCACCATCCCCGGCCACAAGCCAGGCGGGATGCTCGGCCAGATCACGATTACCGGTGGTGAAGGCAACGTGCTCGACCTGGAGATCGCGAGTGACTTCAACATGGGGTTGACACAGGATCCGAGGAAGTCAGGTGGACACTCCGTGTGGGAGTCGGCGGTCGAAACCGAAGTTGTGATTTGGGAGGAACCATACAGCTTCCGTCCGCCGGATCTGGCGCTCCAGAAGGACGTGGGATACAAGCTGACCCTGAGCAATCCGGCTGGTCACGCGTCGAAGCATTACTACACGGCGGCCGATTTCTACCGCACCGTGGTGGTACGGAAGTCGGAAGACTCGCAGGCTGAGATCAAGCCGCTCTACTTCAAGGCCATAGAGCTGTTGATCGGGGGTTCGGCGGAGTTGTTCATCGTGCCCACGGTAACCGGAACGTTCGACACCGTGTGCACGATTGAGGGTCACGCTGCCGCTGGCATGATCGGCACTGTCGTCGTGAGTCCATAGCTGCCTGAGCCAACAAAAAAGGGGGGGTCGTCAGGCTGGCCTGTATCATTCCGGCCGATGACCTCCTCTTTTTACTCGAGAGAGGTCCTCATGAAGGCAAAACTGCGTGTTAGCTATCTTCCAAACTCGTCAGGGTTTTCCCGGCAAGGCATTTTCTTCTGTGCAGCGGCGTCGGCCCTCAGCTGGCTCCTCGTTGCTGTAGTGACTGGCGTGGGGCTGGCGCAAATGACCCCGCCCCCCGGGTCGGATCCGGTGTCGACAGCCGCGCTCGTTACCGAGGGCCGGGCCGTTTATCGCTCGGCGTGCGCTTCGTGTCACGGACTCCTCGGTGATGGTCTGGGACCGGCGGCTCGACACATGAGCCCCGCTCCGCGTGATTTCACCAGCGGGGTTTTCAAGTTCCGCAGCACGCCGTCCGGGGCTCTTCCCACCGACCAAGATCTCTTCCGCACGGTATCGGCAGGCGTACCCGGTACTTGGATGCCGGCCTGGGACAAACTGCTCAGTGAGCGTCAGCGGTGGGCGGTGGTCGAGTACTTGAAGACGCTGGTCCCTGATTATGCGCTGGGGTTTGGAGACGAGGAGCCCCTGCCAGTACCCAGTCAACCATCCAACACAACGGTCAGTGAGGGGCGTCAGGTCTATCTGATGTTGGAATGCGCCAAGTGTCATGGTGTGGGTGCGCGTGGGGACGGCCCGTCCGCCGGGACCCTGACAGACGATTGGGATCAACCGATCACGCCGTACGACTTCACTCGCGGCAGCTATAAGAACGGGGGACGGGCGGAGGATCTGTATCGAACCCTGCGGACAGGCTTGTTTGGCACTCCGATGCCTGCGTTCGAGCCCGGCGTAGTCCTCTTCGCGGGCGGATCACAGAGCGACCTCTCCTCCGTCCAGTCGGGTCTCGGTCCTACGGAGCTGTCGGCTCTTCGCGCGTACCTCGCGGATCAGCCGAATCGTATCGAACTCGACGAATTTGGGCCGTCGGAACGCGATGCGATCGCTGAGCGACGACTCTGGTCGCTGGTCGCGTATCTGCAGTCGCTGGCCCGTTCACGCGATCTATTCTACCGCCTCTTTGTCGAAGACCCGAACATGACACCAGCCCGAGGTTCACAATGAGAAGCCACGCTAAAGCTTTGGTGCTAGTTGTCCTTTGGTTGGTTGGTCTGACGATCGCATGCGCCGGCTCCGGTGAGGGGCTCGACGAGTTTGGTAACCCGCTCGGAGAGGGTGGGGGCGGTGAACTCCAACCGACGTTCTCCAGCATTCAGGCCAACATCTTTACGCCGATCTGTACACAATGTCACGCCGGCGCATCGGCGCCGTTGAGCTTTTCCTTGCAGGCCGGCTTTAGTTATGACCACCTGGTGGGTGTTCCGAGCATCGAAGTACCGGAGCTGCTTCGCGTCGACCCGGGACAACCGGACGACAGCTACCTGGTGATGAAGATCGAGGGCGCGCCGGGCATCACGGGTGGACGCATGCCCTTGGGATTGTCACCCCTGTCGGCTGAACAGATCGCCGCCATCCGCGCCTGGATTGCGGACGGCGCTCTCGAGAACTGAGGTGATCGTCATGCGAAACACGCAATTGGTAGTCCTGACAGCACTCATCGGGTTGTGTTCGCTCGGCCCATCGAGCACCGACTTGGCCGCCGAGCCGTACCTCTCGGTCCGCACAGGTCTGCGATGCTCTGTTTGCCATACCAATATGACAGGCGGAGGCAAGCGCAACGCTTTCGGCTCGATATACGCTCAGACGCGTCTCCCAATGATGGTTACAAGCCTGGGCGACGGCGGATCGTTCATGGCGACAAACATCGCCGACATCCTCTCGATCGGTGCGGATCTGCGGGCCCGGGCGTCGAGAAAAGAAACCGAAGACGAGACGTTGTACCCCTTCGACATCGAAGAGGGAAACCTGTACGTCGAAGCGACACTGATCCGTGACCGTCTCACGTTTTATGTCGATGAAGAGTTCGCACCGGGGAATCCTCGCAACCGGGAGGTGTTCGCGCTGATCAAGGGGCTTCCGGGGGAGTCCTACCTGAAAGTAGGAAAGTTTTTCCTTCCCTACGGGTTCAGACTGCTCGATGACACCGAGTTCATTCGCCAGCGCACGGGGTTCAACTTCGACAACTCGGATCTAGGCGTTGAGTTCGGCCTCGAACCGGGCCCTCTTTCCGTAGCGGTCGCGGTGACCAACGGAACGCAGGGTGCGGCCGAAAACAACAACGACAAGCAGTTCAGCGGGTTTGCGGCCGTCGTGTTCCCTCGATGGCGCGTAGGGGTCAGCGGGTCCCGGAACGAAGGCGAGACCGGCGACCGCGAGGCCTTTGGGGCGTTCGGCGGATTCCGCCTCGGGCGTTTCGCCTTCCTGGGAGAATACGACTTCATCAATGACGATCCGCCGGACGGTCGTCGCGGGGATCAGACGGTTGCATTTGTCGAAGGCGATTTGCTCGTGACGCAGGGACTCAATCTGAAAGTCGCGTACGGTTTCCTCGATCCGGATCGCGACATAGGCGAGAACTCGCGTTACCGAGTGAGGGTCGGCGCCGAGCACTTCATCACGCAGTTCCTGCAGGCATCGGTTTACTACTCTCGCCTCGAGGACATCCCTCAGGTCGGCGATCAGGACGAGCTGACGTTTGAGCTACACACGTTCTTCTAAAACCATGAACCATAAATCGAAAAGCGGAGGTGGAAGCATGAACCAATCGTTTGGCTTGCTAATCGTCGGCGCGACTCTTCTCGTCGTAGCGGCGGCGCCCACGCCCACGGATGGCGTTCCCCCCAACGGATCGATCGTGGGAACGATCACGGCCTCGGTCGCCAAGAGCGCCGCACCGCTGAAGGTGGACACCGATGTTGAATTCTGTGGCGAGGAAGTACCCTCAGAAGCCGTGGTCGCAACGGCCAAAGGGCAGGTCCGTTACGCCGTCGTCTCGCTCGATGGCGCGAGCTCCCCGGGTGAGCCGACCACCGACCAACTGCGCATCGAAAACAAGAAGTGCTCGTTTGCACCTCACGTCCAGACCGGAACAGTGGGCAGCACGCTAAACGCGTTCAATGGGGACGGTGTGCTCCACAACGTTCGCCTCTTCCTCAAGATGGGATCCAAACGCAGGTCGTTGGTTAACCTCGCGCTGCCGGCCAAGGCCGGACCGGTGGATGCCTCGCGCGCAACGCGATGGGCGGGGACGGTCGAGGTGACGTGCGACGCCCACACCTGGATGTCCGCTTACGTCGTCTTGTTCGATCATCCCTATCACGCGGTGACCGACGCCCAGGGAAGCTTC
>JBDHIC010000024.1:0-13158 GCA_039589035.1 Gemmatimonadota bacterium
CATCGGTTGTTCGATCTCAGACGACGTAACCGGACCTGTGGCGGCGGGCAACTGGGCCGGGGTCGGCATCGCGTTGATCGCTACGGAGGACGGAGTCCAGCTCGAGTTCGATTGCGCGTTGGGAGAGATCTCGGAGCCGCTGGTGCTCGACTCCGAAGGCGGCTTCACGCTCGACGGGACGTTCACGCCCGAGCACGGCGGGCCGGTGCGGGAGGACGAAGTGCTCGATAGCGAGCCCGCCACGTACGCGGGCGTCGTCGACGGCGACCAGATGACCCTTACCATTCATCTACTGGAACGGGGTGCGATCAGCGGCCCGTTCGCCCTCGAGCGCGACGGCACAGCGCTTCTGCGCAAGTGTCTGTAGCGCGCTAGCGACGCGCCAGGTCTCGACCCTCGACGATAATCGTCCGGTTCGCCACCGCGCGCGATGAATCGGCGAACCGTACCGTCAGCTCGAGCGTGTACTCGCCGGGTGGAAGCTCGGGCAACGACACTTCGAGCGCCCGCGGGTAGACGAAGGTCCCCACCGGAATCGACTCGGTCCACTCCAGAGCCACCGAATCGGAATGATCGCCCGCCAGGTTGAGCGTCGAGCCGAGCTTGCGCCAGAAGCCCCGGCGCTCGTCCTTGAGCGCCACCGCGATCGAGACCTCGTGTGGCCGCCCGGTACCGGGATACAGCTCCCAGTAGATCCCGAGCCGTTCGTTCGACCAGACGTCCGTCGAGCTCCGCGCGCGGGGAACCGCCTGCTCGAGCGAACCCGGCAGATCTCCCGGTGAGTCGAGCAACAACAGGTCGCTGACCACCGGCCGCCGGGTACCAGCACCGCTGATCGGCAACCCGTAGCGGGCGCGGGCCGCGCGACCGGTCTCCGGTGCGAGCGCTTCGACGCTGACGATCGACGGCGTCCACGGAACCTGGAGCTCGAGCACGCCGCGCGACTCCCTAGTCCGGTTATGAGCGGTGTGCGGAGGTTCCGTCGGCCCCGACGCGATCACCAATGCCGCTTCCACGGGGTCGCCTTCGGGAATCGAATCCGTGGCCTGCCAGCTGGCTACGACGACCGCTTCGCCATCGCGTCGGAAAAGAGCCAGTTGGTGGTCGAGCTCAAAGACTTTCTCTGCGTAGCGCGGGGCATACGACGTTGGGGCGCCATCGTCCTCGATCGACCACTCGCCTGGCGCGACACGGGTCGGGGCCTCGAGCACCGCGGCCGCAGGTGCAAAACACCGCTCCCCCGGCGGATCGTGACCGATAATGCCGGATCTGCTGATCGAACCCAAGCCACTGCTTTCGCGCCGGATCCGCTCCCAACCAACCGGCCAGCCGTACCGCACGAGCACTTCTCGCAGGTCGTTCCCCCAACGCATCTCGAACGGCGAGCGAGCGTTCTCGAAAATCCGGTCCTGCACGTGGCGGGCGAAGTGCTCGGTCAGCCGGTCGTTGCCAGGCACAGCATAAAAGGGGTCCGCAAGCCACCAGAAACTGCGCACGAACGCTTCGCGCTCGGCTGGGTCCAGGCGCCGGTAGGTCCGACGGGCATCGCGATCGAGGAGATCGATCGGATCGAGCCAACGCTCCCGGCGAGCGCCAGGCATCACCGCCAACGCCGTATCGAACGCCTTCTCGGCGGCCACGAAGTCGTCGTCCGCGTGGAGCGCGAAGCCCTCGAGCGCGTGGCACCACCAACGCTCGGCGCGGCAACCCGCCAACCGATCCAGTGCTCCGTTGGGGTCGCCGGCCTCGATCGCGTACCACACCCGCTGACCGGCGATCCACGAGTCGCCGGGCAAACGCTGTGCGGCCCGGTCGAGTGCCGCGAGCAACCGCTCCCGTGCCTGACCGATCGCCTCCGCTTCGGGCGGCGGGACCCATGTTTCATCGCCATCATCGATCAGGAGCAAACGCCCCACGACCTCATCCTTCGGCGACCGCGAGCGCTCCCACCCCCACGGCAGCCTGGCGACGCGGATCTTCTCGAACCGCTGCTGGGCTTGGCGCGCACTCTCGTGAACCGTCACCGAGTCTACCGCGCTGTTCGTGGTCTGAGCCTGTGCGCGATCGACGCCTCGCGCATGGAGTGCCACCAGCGCAGCGATTGCGAAGACGGGGTACCGTATCACGCCGTCAACGATACTGTGCGATGGTCAGAATCGCTCGCAAACGGTAGGTTTCTCATTGCTCGCCTATACATCCGGGGTGCCGCCAAGACCGCCGTGCGGCTGAGAGGATACCCGTCGAACCTGATCCGGATCATACCGGCGAAGGGAGGATACCTGTGTCGACAACCCGAAAAACAGTCTACCCCGACAAGCGGACGGCCACCCAGATCACCGTCGGGCCGTTCCCGGCCTCGCGCAAGGTCTACGTCGAGGGGAGCCGACCCGATCTCAGGGTTCCGATGCGGGCCATCAAACAGGCCGATACGCCGGCTTCGTTTGGCGCCGAACCCAATCCGACCTTCTACGTGTACGACACCTCCGGGCCCTACACCGACCCCGACGTCGACATCGACCTCAGACGCGGGCTCGAGCCGATTCGCGCTCCATGGATCGAGGCGCGCGCCGACACCGAGACGCTCGAAGGGCCAAGCGCGAGCTTTGCGGCTGAGCGGTTGGCGGACCCCGAGCTGAACGCGGTCCGTTTCCCCAACCCGCCGCGCCCGCAGCGGGCTCTGCTGGGTCGACGCGTCACCCAGATGCACTACGCCCGACGGGGCGTAGTGACCGCGGATATGGAGTTCGTCGCTATCCGCGAAAACCAGAAACGCGACGCACTCGCTGCCCGTGGGCTGTTCGACCAACACCCCGGTGAGTCTTTCGGCGCTTCGATCCCGCGCGAGATCACACCCGAGTTCGTGCGCGACGAGGTCGCGCGCGGAAGGGCGATCATTCCGGCCAACATCAATCATCCGGAGCTCGAGCCGATGGCGATCGGCCGGAACTTCCTGGTCAAGATCAACGCCAACATCGGCAACTCCGCCGTCACCTCGTCGATCGAGGAAGAAGTCGAGAAGATGGTGTGGGCGATTCGGTGGGGTGCCGACACGGTTATGGACCTGTCGACTGGAAAGAACATCCACGAGACCCGCGAGTGGATCCTGCGCAACAGCCCGGTGCCGATCGGAACGGTGCCGATCTACCAGGCCCTCGAGAAGGTCGACGGGGTCCCCGAGGAGTTGACGTGGGAGATCTTCCGCGACACGCTGATCGAGCAGGCCGAGCAGGGGGTCGACTACTTCACCATCCACGCGGGCGTGTTGCTGCGGTACATCCCGCTGACCGCCGACCGCGTCACCGGAATCGTGTCGCGGGGCGGGTCGATCCTGGCCAAATGGTGTCTCGCTCATCACCAAGAGAACTTCCTCTACACCCAATGGGATGAAATCTGCGAGATCATGGCCGCGTACGATATCTCGTTCTCGATCGGGGATGGGCTGAGGCCGGGGTCGATCGCCGATGCCAACGACATCGCCCAGTTCGCCGAGCTGAAGACCCAGGCCGAGCTGACCCAGCGCGCGTGGGAGCACGACGTCCAGGTCATGAACGAGGGGCCGGGTCACATCCCGATGCACCTCATCCGCGAGAACATGGAAAAGCAGCTCGAGTGGTGCGATGAGGCGCCGTTCTACACGCTCGGCCCGCTGACGACCGACATCGCGCCGGGTTACGACCACCTGACGAGCGCGATCGGGGCGGCGCTGATCGGCTGGTACGGAACCGCGATGCTGTGTTACGTGACGCCCAAGGAGCACCTCGGGTTGCCCGACAAGGACGACGTGCGCGAAGGCGTGATCACCTACAAGATCGCGGCCCACGCGGCCGACCTGGCAAAGGGGCACCCCGGCGCGCAGGCGCGCGACAACGCGCTCTCGAAGGCGCGGTTTGAGTTCCGATGGGAAGACCAGTTCAACCTGGGACTCGATCCGGAGCGCGCGCGCGAGTTTCACGATCAGACGCTACCCGCGGATGCGGCTAAGGTGGCCCACTTCTGTTCGATGTGTGGTCCCAAGTTTTGCTCGATGCGGATCACCCAGGATGTCCGCGACTACGCCCGCGAGCATGGGCTCCAGGAAAAAGAGGCGCTGGCCGAGGGAATGGCCGAGAAGTCGGCCGAGTTCCGGCGCCGGGGGGAGCTGTACAACAAGGTGTAGCCGGGCGACCGGTCATATAAGGCCCCTTCGGGCCACACTCATCTCCAGGAACGCCGGATGGAACGCGTCGAACTCGAAACCGAGCTCGAGCGGCATCACGCCGACGCCTTTGGTTGGGCGCTCCGGTGTTGCCACGGCCGACGCATGGCGGCCGAGGATGCGCTCCAGGCGAGCTATCTGAAGGTGCTCGACGGCCGAGCCCGGTTCGAAGGCCGATCGAGCTTCCGGACTTGGCTCTTTGGGGTCATCCGGCGGACCGCGGCCGAGCAGCACCGCTCGTCGAAGGTCAGCCGTCTGCTGCCGCTCTATTTGTTGGACGGCCGCCGAGAAGGCGCCGACCCGGATATCGATCCGGTGACCGCGATCGTGCGCTCGGAGTCGACGCGCCGATTGGTCGCCGCGCTCGACCGGTTGCCACCGCGGCAGCGCGACCTTTTGCACCTGGTGTTTTACCAGGAGCTGACGATTCGTGAAGCGGCCGAAGTCTTGGGCGTCTCGATCGGCACCGCACGGACGCATTACGATCGCGGCAAGAAGCGCGTCAGAATGTTACTGGAGGAAGATGAGCATGACGTCTGAGAACGGCCCCCGGAACAACGACCCGGAGCGCGAGCTGCGCGACGAGTTCGCCCGTCTCAGAGACGAAGAGCGTCGTCAAGTGACGCCTTTTCGCGAGGTCCTTTCGAAACCGATCGAGCACCGTCCGCCACCGGCCCGCGCGTCGTGGGTCCGGATCACGGCGGCCGCAGCGGTGCTGGCGCTGATCGTCGGATTGACGATCTCGCGCGCTCGGTGGACCCCCTCGCAGGGCCCAATCGCGGGCACCGGTGCGGCCATCGAGATCGTCGACCTCGGTACGACGTCGTGGATCTCGCCGACCGACTTTCTGCTCGAGCTCCCGAGTCAGGAGCTGCTCGAAGAAGTCCCCACGTTCGGCCGGACCGGCGACCTGATAGGAGAGGACAGAGAACGACCATTTGACGACCCGATCGAACGGAGGAATCGAACATGACTTGGATTCGCGCTATAACGATGGCCGCTCTCGGGCTGGCCACGCTCGGCGGACCGGCCGTCGCCCAGGAAACAGACACCGGGTTCGAACGCCATCTGTTCCCACCGGATCTCGTCATGCGACACCAGCAGGCGGTCGGCTTGAGTGACGCGCAGCGGGATCAAGTGTCGCAGGCGATCCAGGAGCTGCAGGCCGACGTTCAACAGCTCCAGTGGGACATGTCGGCCGCGGCAGAACAACTCACGGCGTTGGTCAGCGAAACGGAAATCGACAGATCGGCCGTCTTGTCGCAGGTTGACCGCGTCCTTGACATTGAGCGCCAAATCAAGCGCGCTCACATCACCATGCTCGTCGAGGTCAAGAACGCGCTAACGGCTGAGCAGCAGAGCCTGCTACGAGAACTCCGATCTGGATCCGCGGAGTAAAGCCTCAGTGTAGCTCGTGAAACGTCGCCGCTGAGAAAGTAAAGAAATCCGTACGGCGGCTCTCCCACCGACGGTGCTGTTCCAACAAGAAGCTTCGCTCGAGGCTCAGAGCCATCGCTGGCTCGACCGTAGTCGTGCCACCCTGTCGCCGATTGGCTGCGTGCACGTAGAGACACTGAATCGTGTTGCCTACGTACCCCTCGCTGAAGTCGCAGAAGATATCCTGGACATCGCGGAATACGGCACGAATGATTTGGTCGTGAGGTGGGCGGTCGTCGAACCGGTAGTTGTAGTGGCCAAAGTCGATGTCGACATCGAAGCGTCCGGTGCACGACTGCGCGTACTCTTCATCGATGTCGTCTTGCGAAACGATCGCGATCCGCTTCATGAAGCCGTCATGAAAGCCGTTGAAGTAGTCGAGAACCTCCCGCGCCTCGTCGACCCTCGATACTTCGAAGGTTTTGTCAGCAGCTGTCAGGGCTGCTCCGGGGGTGGGCCGTTGATGGTGTCGGGTACGGTTCGGCGAAAACGTCGCTTGGGCGGCTCGCGGTCCCAATCACGCGGCGGTCGGGGACCACGAAAATCCGGCGGACGCATGAAACCCGGCCGCATACGCGTGCGCGCCTCCAGTCGTTCTTTCTGCTCTTCGGTCAATATCGGGTCGAGCTCGGCGCGAACGGAATCGCGGAGCGCCTCCATCTCGCTGTGCGACCGCTCGAGGATCTCGTGAAACCTGGGGCCCATGCGATCGAGCACGTCGTGGATCGCCTCCGCCTGCGCCTCGTCCTCGGGCTGGATCGCGTGCTCGAGAAAGAACGCGAACCCACCCGGGCGCCGGAGTTCGGTCAAGTGCTGCAACCGCCGGTTGACGATCGCGCCGGAGATGACCCCCCCCAACACGATCCCGATCAGCAACGTGGCACTCAGGATGAGCACCGATTTCGTGCGCGCTCTCACTTACGCCCCCGACAGCAGGAACAGAGTTTCAAGCGATTGCGAAGGCAGTCCGAGCACGGACTCCAGGGTCGACGTGTACACGCCCAGGTTGCCCGGCTCCATCACGTTGTACGCGCCGACCGCAATCGCCAGCACCACCGCGGCGGTCGCCACGCGCAGAAACCCCCAACGCAGGGCGGCATCGATCGACTCGAAGCCGTTACCCGATTCCTCGCTTTCGATCCGGCGCATCACGCGCGACGCAAAGAAAGGTCCGAACTGGCTCGGCTCCCCGACATCCAACCACTTGCGAATCGTTTCGATGCGATCGTCGTTCATCTGTTGTTCTCCTACTGCTCGGCCACCAGTGGACCGAGCACCGCTTCCAATTTGTCCAGAGCACGCGATAGACGCGACGTCACCGTTCCCACCGGTAGCCCCAATATCTCCGCCGTCTCCCGCGTCGAGTAGCCCTCGATCATACGCAACACTACGACTGATCTATGATCGGCTTTCAGCGTTTGGATCGCGCCCCGCACGAGCTCGGCACGTTCTCTCGCGCTGATCTCCTCTCTGACGTCGTGGGCCAGGTCGGCCATCATCACTTCTTCCTCGTCACGGCTAACAAAGCGCTTCGTCCATCGCTGCCGCCGTTTGATCGCGTCGAGTGACTGGTTGATCGCGATACGCGTAAGGTACGTAGCGATCGACGACTCTCCCCGGAACTTGTCCAACGAGCGGTAAAACCTTATGAACGTTTCCTGACCGGCGTCCTCCGCCTCTTCGCCGGCGCCGAGCATTCCGATAACCGTCGCCGCCACCCGCCCCTCGTAGCGCTCGACCAACTGCCGAAACGCGGAATCGTCTCCACGCCGAGCGCCATCGAGGAGCTCCTCGTCAGTTGGTTGAGCTGCAGCTCGTTTGCGTTCGCTCGTCGGTCCCTGCATGCAGATGTCGGGTCGCGGCCCGCGACCAAATCCGTGGCCTCGATTCTAGGTCGCGCGAGCGATGTCGCAAAACCAGTTCTCGATGGCATCATGCACCACGGAAGCCACCGAACGGGCCCCGGGGACCGTGCCCGTTCCCTCGAAACGCACCCGCGCGCAATGCGTGGTAGAGGCTCGCGATCTCCATCTGGGTGTCGGACAAGATCGTCGCTACGGCTTCGCGGTGCGCCGCGATCCGTTCAGTGATCGAAGCGTCACCGAGGGGCGCGCTCATCCGCTGTTCTTTGAGTGCCTCGAGCTCGGCGATCTGTGCGTCGGTCAGCCCCAGCACCTCGATCCGCACCGCCTTCGCCTCCTCCATGAACGCCTCACGCTGGGCGCGATGCTCGTCGAGCGCCGCGCGCTGCTCATCGCTCAGCAAGGGGTCGATCTCCGCATGCACGGCTTGGCGGAGCTCCCGCGCCTGGGTGCGAAACTCCTGTGGCGTGATCTCGCCGCTGCGCAGCTGCTCGTGCAAAGCCTCGAACTGGGGTTGGAACGATTCTAGCACCTCGCGTATCGCCTGCCGTTGCTCATCGGTCGCATCCGGCAGGAGCCGCGCCGGCCCACCTCGCGGACCGTGGCCAAACCGGCCCTGGCCACGACCAAACGCGGGACGATCGCCGGTCCTGGCCGCCATCTGCTCCAGCCGCTCCGCCTGCCGATCGACGATCTGTGCGATCTGCTCGCTGGTCAGCGTACCGTGGAGCTCGGCCGCCAGGCGCCAGAGCGCTCCGGGCTCACCGATTCGCGCGCCAAAGCTGGCCGCCAGCTCGTTGACGGCAGCGGTCTGGCCCGAGGTCAGTGACAGACCCTCGGTAACGCCCGCTAGGAGCCCGTCGACGTCGGCGACAGCGCCCTCCTGTCCGACCGTATCTTCGGCCAGATCGGTGACCGCTTCGTCGCAGGCCGACAGACCAAACATCACCACGACGAGCGTCGCCATGGTCCCATGGCAGTTCCTCTTCCAGAATTTCATCGCGCTCTCCTCATGTTTAGCATTCATGTCCAAATCTTCCAAAACTCCAGCTTCATCTGCCCGTTAGACCCCCGATCGGGTGACTCCATTCCCAAGACCGACTGGGAGTCGATCGGCCCCGTCGGGCCTCTAATGAAATGACTGCAGTCAAGAGATCGCGATATCGATACCACTCAGAAAGGAGAGCCAAACGATGTTCAAGCTGAGAACCGTGCTCCTCGTGGCGGTCATGCTCGGTGTGGCAATACCAGCGACGGCGCAGGAGCGAGGAAAGAGAGGTGGTCCTCCCCGGGATCCCTCAGCCCACATCGACCAACTGATCGACGAGCTCGATCTATCCGCCGATCAAGCGGCCCAGGTGCGTCCGATCCTCGAAGAGAGCATAAACCAGCGGCGCGCTCTGTTCGAAGGCGCGGGGACCGATCAGGGCCGCCCCGATCGATCGCAAATGCAGGCGCTGCGACCCGAGATGGAGACGATCAGGGAACAGACCGACGCGCAACTGGCAGAAGTCTTGACCGCCGATCAGATGGCTCAATTCCGCGAAATCCGAGCCTCACGGCAGGCAGAGCATAAGGCCCACCGCAAGTCGCACAGGGGTGGCCGCACCGACACGTAGTCGGCCTGCGATCGGTGGGTATACGGCCGGGCGCCGATCGGCGCCCGGCCCCGTGGGTCACAACGACGTAAACAACTCTTCGTCGATCTTCTCCGGGTCACCCAGCACAGCGAAATGGAGATCCTTCAAGTACTCGGCGGCAACCCGCTGGATGTCGGCTGGCGTGACGTCGTGGACGCGATCGATGAACTCGAGCGCCTGCTCCCAGCCGCCACCCGCAAGCTCGAATGTGCCCAGCGCGGACGCCAACCCCATGTTCGTCTCCTGTCCCATCCAGTACCGAGTTACAAAAACGTTCACGCTTTCCTGGAGCCGCTCCTCGGTGATCGGCTCGGTCTTGAGCCGCTCGACCTCGTGGTACATGACCTTGAGCGTCGTGTCGGGCTCAACCGCCGTCACGTACAGCAGCCCGTAGTTGGCGCGCCGCTGTGATAACCCCGAGAACACGGCGTAGGTCAAGTTGCGCTTCGTGCGCACCTCTTCGAACAGTCGATTGGACAGGATGTTGAGCCCCACCCTGAGCGGCGCGTAGTCGGGGTCACCAGGCGGTGGTGTCACAAACTGGCCGCGGATGTAGTTGGTCGGCAGCTCGCGCTCGACAACGTTGACGTCCGGCCCGCCCGGTTCTGCACCGATCGTCTCGGCCGCCGTCCCTCCAGCCGTCGGTAAAGCACCAAACGCGGCCGTGATCTTGGTTTCCAAGTCGGCCCGATCGACGTTCCCGACGACGACGAACAACAGGTTCTCTTTGGTCAACCGGCGCGCGTGCCACGCGGCCAGGTCGGTGGCAGTCAGCGACTCGATCGCTTCGACCGTCCCGTTGGGGTCGACGGCGTACGGGTGACCGGCGTACAACAGGTCGTTGGCCAGCAGCGCTAGATACTGATCAGGGTTGTCTTCGCGGCCCTTGAGCGCATTGATGATCTGCTCCCGCACCAACTCGACCTCGTTCTCCGGAAACGTCGGATGGAGAACCGCTTGCGAGAAAAGATCCCACGACTCATCCCAATAGTCAGTCACCGCCTGGAGCGTCATGACCGAGTAGTCGTGGAACGCCTGGCCTCCAATGGCGGCGCCAGTTGCCGCCGCTCGAGACGCAAACGCGTCTTTGTCGTACTTCTCGGTGCCGCGCGTGGCGACAGCACCGATGAACCGCTCTACCCCCGCGGTTTCGGGCGTCAGTGCGGCGCTGCCACCTTTTACGTATAGCTGGACCGCGATCACGTCGTTGGCTTCGATCGGGCGGTGGACGACATCGATGCCGACGACCGTGAACTCTTCCACATCCTGGGCGTGCAACATGGAGGGCGGCAACGACGCCAGCATGAGCGCGGTGATGATCAAGGTAATCCGGTTCACAGCGTCACCTCCTGGGCCAAGAGGTCTTCGGCATCGAGATCAACCGATGCTCGCGCTTCGGGGCTGATCAGCGCGCCCGCTACGTGCGGCTTGCCAAACATGTAGCGCTGCGCGAAGCCCGCGATGTCGTCGAGCGTTACCGCCTGCAGGTTGGGCACATACCCGAGGTAGTAATCGAGGTCGGCGACGGCCCACCAGTAGCCTACCGTATGGGCGAGCGACGACGCGCGCTCGCGAGCATAGGTCTGGTTGACCGCAACCTGATTGCGGGCAGCGGCGAGCTCGTCGTCGGTGATGTAGCCGGGTTCAGCCATCTTCCCGACCTCGGTCAGAATGACCCGGTGCAGCTCGAGCGCTTTCTCGGCCGTGGTTTGGGCGGTAATCGAAATCGGCCCCACGTGCGCCATGGTCGAGTAAGCGAACCCCGCGTTGAACGCCAAGCCGGTATCGACCAGCGCCTTCTGAAACCGGCTGGCCGGGTTGGAGAGGATCGGGATCAGGAGGTCCGCTACGTATGTCGAGCCTGGATCCCCAGTCACGCTTGGCCCCTGCCAGTCGATCTGGATAGTGACCGTGTTGACCGGTTGCTCGACGACGATCGCCCGGGTCGCGGCCAGCGGTGGCGGGTCTGGGATCGGCGCGGCAAACGGGTCGGCGCCGGCGGGCCAGTCGCCAAACACCTCTTCACCAAGCGCGAAGCCGTCGTCGGGCCCGATGTCACCGGAGAGGATCAGCGCGGTGTTGTTGGGGACGTAGAACCGCTCCTGAATCGTTCGCATCTTCTCCGGTGGTGTCGTGCTGAGGACCTCACGGTCCCCGATCAGGTTCTTGCGCGACCAATACTCCGGCGACCACAGCAGCGTGTCGATCGCTCGTCCGAAATGGAAAAACGGATCCGACTCGGCGCGGTCGTACTCACCGAGCACGACCGGTCGCTCGCGCACCAACTCTTCTTCGAGGAACAGTGGATGCCGGATCGCGTCCTCCATGAACTGGAGTGCCGGGAGGAGACTATCCACGCCAACCGTGATGAAATAGTTCACCCGCTCGCCCGACGTGGTCATGTGTTCGTAGAGGTGGGATAAACCGTCGTACTCCGGTGTCTCGGTGTACGCGCCGTTCTTGACGTCCAGCTCGATCGTCACCAACGGAACCGAGCGGTTCTCGATGACGATTACTTCTAGACCGTTTTCGAGTGTCTTACTATGGATCGGCAACGGGGTCTGGCCAAACAGCGGCGCGGTCCAGACGATCGCTGCGACCGCAAGAAACGTTCGCATCGGACCTCCCTTATGTGATGGCTACGCCAGTATCTGAAAAAACGAGGCTCGCGGACCGGTTGTTCAAGTTACTGACAGCAAAACGGGGCCGCCCGGCAACTCGGGCGGCCCCGTCAAATGGAAACGTCAGATGAGTCCTACAAGCCGACCGGGCTGGTTGTGACCCATACGAGCCCGGTGCCCGATTCGACAGCGACCTCGTAATCCCCGCGTGCCTGGCCCACGCCGGCACCTCCGGCACCACCGATCACACCACCGATGACCGCACCCTTCTTGCCCCCAATGATCCCGCCGATCACCGCGCCGCTGCCGGCACCGATCGCGGTCTCCTTGGTCGGGAAGCCGCTATCGCGGTAGCTCTCGCCAGCGGCAACAGGGTCAGCCGCGATGGCCCGCGATCCGGAGCTCGTCTCGACCGTGCGTGCTTCGAGGGTCATCGAGCCATAGCCATCGTTCCGGTCGCCCTCATCGATGTACGTGATCACGCCCCGCACCGTGGCCCCGCTGGGGATGACAACGTATCCGTTGATGAGGACGTCCTCATTGACCCGCGCGGTCCACTCCTGACCGACTTCGTTGTTCTCGGAGTCGATTCGTGACAGAAGGGTAGTCGGAATCAAGGTGCCCGCCGGAATAGCAGTCGGCGCAGCCGGCCGTACTTCTGCGGGCGGGGCCTCGGGCTCCGCCGGTGGCGGAGGCGGTGGGGGCGTTTCCCGCACGATGACCGTGCGTGTGATGACCTGTGGCTCCGGCTCGGGCTCCTCGACAAAGTCGACCTCCTCCTCGGTCGGCTCCGCCTCGCCGAGCGCGATCGGGCCCTGGGCCTCGACGACGATCGGCAGATCCGGGTCCACCTGCTCGCCCTCCCGGTTGCACCCCAGCGCGACCAGGCCGGCGAGCGCCACGAGCACTATTGGATATGATCGGTAGACGCTCGAGCGCATGATATCCTCCTCTGGGATCAGCTTCATTGGACCGGTTTTGTTCCGCCCTTACTTGACTGGTCCAGACGTCCTCCCAATTGGACACCGCCCAGGACACTGCGGTCCCCCTGCCCGCAAAGAAGCAATATAAGCGCGAAAATGCGCGCGCAGTGTCCTCTCCAATCGCGGGTGCCGCGACATGATCACGGTCGGTCGTCATCGACACAAGGCTTCCGAAGCGCCAATGGAAAAACATGAAATTGATCCCACCCAACTTGCGCTCGTCAATGCACTGGCAGGATAAAAAGAAGTTACCGCGAGCTACAGATCGAAAAACCACCAGAAAACTCGTCTAAAAAAACTTTCGACAAGTATTGCGAAAAAACAGTGCGTTGTGATAGACTTTTTTTGTCGCGCGGTCTTAACGATCGCAGTGGACTGAGCTCAGGAGGAAAAACGTATGGCTGCTGCAGCCAGAAAAAA